>JAYUZK010000050.1:0-16474 GCA_043751835.1 Gemmatimonadota bacterium
GTGCGGGAGCGGCAGGTTTGGCCTGCGCGGCGAGCGGCGATGAGTCGGCCGTCCAGAGGGCGGCGAGCAGCAGCATTCGTTTCATGAGTTCGGCGGTGAGGACGGTCCAAAGATGCGCGGCGGGGCCACAAGTGCAAGGCTGTGGCTGTCCGGCACTGCGACCCCGCCGCATGACGGTCGCCTACCGGTTCTCGTCCCGTTCTTCCTCGCGGTTCGCCTCGCGGACGGGGGCCGCGCCCGCCTGGCCCTGGGCGGTGTAGACGCTGGCCGCTCCATGCTCATAGACCAGCTTGCCACCGCTGTGACCGACCTGGTAGCCGGCTACGGCCAGCGCGGCTGCCGCGACCAGACCCGTCCCGCGGGCCACCCCGCCGACCCGCCCGCGGACCAGCCCCAAGGCCAGAAGCCCCGTCAACGCCCAGCGACAGGAACAGGAACCGCTCGGCACCTTCGGCGTGGGTGTCCATGGCCGCCTCACCGACCACGTCCTCGACCTTCTCTTCCTGCTGTTCGCCGGTCTCGACCGCAAGCCAGGCCGAGGCGCTGAGCGCGGCCGCGAACGCGAGCGGCACGAGCCAGGCCCGGGTGGGGCGGGTCCCGCGGTGGATGGTCCAGAGGGCCACGGCCGCGGCGATCGGCAGCAACATGACCAGAACGATCGGGAAGTGAACGAGCGCGGGGTGGAGCGGATTCGGCAACATGAAAGCCTCCTGAGCGAAAGACGGGTGAGCCTGCCAGCGTGGAGGCACGTTAGGGTTCGCCGACCGGGGCCACAATCCGACATCTGCCATAACTCGGGGAATGAGGCAGATTTCCGCCATCATCCGACATCCGCCGGAGGGCGAACCAACCCTCAAGGGCCCACTGCTCGCCGTTCTGGTCGTGATTGCGGCCGGCGGCGCCGTGGATCTCGTCCTCGACGCCCCGACGAACTGGCGGGCGCCGCACGTGCTCTATGAGCTGTTTCTCATTCTGGGCGCGCTCTTGACCGCGGCTTGGCTCTGGCTCCGGTGGCGGCGGGCCGAAAGCGCCAACACCCGCCTCACCGGGCTCGTGGCCGAACGGCAGGCGGAGCGGGATGCCTGGCGGAACAGCGCGGAACAGGCGCTGGCCGGCCTGGCGATGGCCATCGACAAGCAACTCGGTGTCTGGCTGCTGACGCCGACCGAACGGGAGATCGCCATCCAGCTGATCAAAGGAAAGAGCCACAAGGAGATTGCGGCGGGCAGCGGGCGGAGTGAGCGGACCGTGCGGCAGCATGCCGCGGTCGCCTACGAGAAGGCGGGGGTGACGGGACGGGCGGAGTTGGCGGCCTTCTTCCTGACCAACCTGCCACTGCCCGGTCAACGGCGGGCGGGCAGGTTCCTGAGCCGCCGAGCCAGATACCAGATCATGAAACCGCCGATCGGCAGTCCGATCAACGTGCGGAGATCGTGACGGATGACGGCGTTGGCCGTGTCGCCGGCCAGGTTCACGGCCAGCACGCCGATCGCCAGCCGATAGCCCCAGCCGGCCTGACGCCGGAGTCCGACCGCCGAGGCAGCGCAATTGGCCCCCACGAAGACCATCAAGGGAACCGCGGGCCATCCCAGTGACAGAAAGTCGGTCCGGGCCTCCGGCTTGAGGCGCCAGATCACGTCCAGCGGCGTTCCGGGCACGAGGAGCAGGAACGCCGTCAAGAGCGCGACCACCGCCCCGAACCCGAAGAACGCCACCAGGGCGAGCATCAGACCCTGAAGAAGATCCCGCGGCGGTGGAGGAACTGGCACATCTTCCACTCGAGGGCAAACACCGCCAGCGCCGAGACGATCCCCGCCGCCACGACCGGCACGTTCGCCAGCCCCATCAGCCCGTTGGTGATGTCACTGACGTACGCCGTGAACCAGCGGTGGCCCACGATCTCGAAGAAGAGGTAGATGAAGAGCGAGTTCATCCCGACGATGGTGAAGAACTCCAGGTTGCGGCGGTGATTCCGCAGGTCCACCCACCAGTACGAAGCCCCAAGCGCCAGCAGGACCCAGCCCCCGGACGCGATCACGAACGACGTCGTCGCGATCCGCTTGATGATCGGCGTCACCGTGGCGTCCATGGCGTATCCGGCAACCACGCACAGGAGGCCGGCGGCCACGAGCCAGCGCACTTTCTTCCGGCCGTCTTCCGCTGAAAGCAGCCATTGGCCGGCCACCACGCCCCAGATCGTATGCGCCGCGGTGGGAATGCAGTTGATGGCAACCCACCCCTCGGGGTTGATCTTCCGCATCAGGAGCCAGTCGACGTAGTTCCCGAAATTGTGCTGATCGACGAACGGCTGGTCGAATCCGGGAACGTGCGTCATCCGGTACAGCACTTCGGTGAGCGCCAGGAGCCCGATGCTGAACGCGATCTGCCACCGGGCCGGCCAGCGATGGATCAGGAACGCCACCAGCGCCGTGAACGACAGCTGGGTGAGCACGTCCCACAGCTCGAACGACAGGTGATGGTCCCGCACCGCGTAGTCGAGCACGCCCCAGAAGAAGAGCCACCCCGACCGTTTGAGCGCTTTCCGGAACGATTGACCCCAGGGAACGCCGTCCCGTTCCTGGCGATGGAGCGAGAGGGCCAGCGCGGTGCCGGCGATGAACATGAAGCCCGGCTGGATCAGGTCCCAGAACCGGAGCCCGTTCCATGGGTGATGAAAAAGCTGGGTGACGAGGGTGTTGAGGACGCCGCCACTGGACTCATGGAGGCGCTCGTAGAGCTCGGTGCTCTCGAGCATCAGGAGGACCATGATCAGTCCTCGCAGGAAGTCGAGCGAGAGGAGGCGCTCGGGAGCGCCCCTTTCGGCCGTCGTCGCTCCGCCCATGGAGGGCTCCTCAGGTAACAGGTCGGCGGGCCACCAGGGTCAGGATGGAATACACGGCGCAGATCTCCGCGTCCTGATTGGTCACTTCGACGTCCCACTCCACCACGCCCTGCGTCACCCCGTCCGGCGGGGTGTCCTTGGCGGTTTTCTGCTTGCAGGTGAAGCGGACCTTGATGGTGTCGCCCGGATAGACGGGCTTGGTGAAGCGAAGCCGCTCGAGGCCGTAGTTGGCCAGCACCGGGCCCTTGGGCGGATAGACGAACAGACCGGCCGCCGCCGACAGCACGAAATACCCGTGGGCCACCCGTTTCCCGAAGAGCGACTCCTTGGCCGCGATTTCGTCGGTGTGGGCATAGAAGTAATCGCCCGAGATCCCGGCGAAATTCACGACGTCCGCCTCGGTGACGGTGCGGCGATGGGTATACAGACTGTCGCCGACTTCGATCTCATCGAAATACTTCGAGAACGGATGGGCCACGTCCACCGGGGTCTTGGCGCCCTTCATCCACAGATTGGTAACCCGGGTGAGCGTTTCCGGATGACCCTGGAGCGCGGTCCGCTGCATGTAGTGAAACACGCTCCGCATCCCGCCCATCTCCTCCCCGCCGCCGGCCCGTCCCGGACCGCCGTGCACCAGGTGCGGCATCGGCGAACCGTGGCCGGTGGACTCCTTGGCCGAGTCGCGATTGACGAGCATGAGGCGGCCGTGGAAGGCGGCGGTGCCGAGGACCACTTCCTTGGCCACGGCGTCGGAGGCGGTAAAGAGCGAGCCGCAGAGGCTCCCCTTCCCGCGCTTGGCGAGTTCGCAGGCGTCGGCCACGGTCTGGTACCCCATCACGGTGCTGACCGGGCCGAAGGCCTCGATGTCGTGGACCGCGGTCTGCTTCCATGGATCGGCGCAGTGGAGCAGCATGGGCGGGAAGAAAGCCCCCTTGGTCTTGTCGGCGCCGGTGACGGTAAAGTCGTCGTAGTTCCCGTACACCACCTGGGCGTCTGCCTTGAGTCCGTCCACGCTCTTCCGCACCTCGACCACCTGGGCGTAGCTGGCGAGGGGGCCCATCCGGACCCCATCGACCGCCGGGTCGCCCAGGGTCGAGCCGGCCAGGCGTTTGCCTAACGCCTTGATCACCGCCTCGGTCGCCCCGTCCGGCGCGATGATCCGGCGGATGGCGGTGCAGCGCTGGCCCGCCTTGAGCGTCATCTCGCGCGACACTTCCTTGATGAAGAGGTCGAACTCCTCGGTGCCGGGCGCCGCATCGGGGCCCAGCATGCAGAAGTTGAGGGAGTCCGCTTCCATGTTGAAGCGGATCGACTCGTTCACGATGGACGGATGGGCCTTGAGCTTCCGCCCGGTGGCCGCGGAGCCGGTGAAGGTCACCACGTCCTGGCAGGTGAGATGCTCGAACAGATCGCCCACGCCGCCCACGATCAACTGGAGCGCGCCGGCCGGCAGGATGCCGGAGTCGATCATCGACCGGACCACGAGTTCGGTGAGGAAGCTCGTGGCGGTGGCCGGCTTCACGATGGCCGGCATGCCGGCCAGGAAGGTGGGTGCCAGCTTTTCCAGCATGCCCCAGACGGGGAAGTTGAAGGCGTTGATGTGGACCGCGACACCTTCCAACGGCACACAGATGTGCCGGCCGACGAAGGTGCCGCCCTTGGAGAGCGCCTCGAGGTCGCCATCGACGAAGAAGGGTTCGTTCGGGAGTTCGCGGCGACCCTTGCTGGCGTAGACGAAGAAGGTGCCGAAGCCGCCTTCGATATCCACCCACGAGTCGGACTTGGTGGCGCCGGTGGCAGCGGAGAGGGCGTAGAACTCGTCCTTCCGCGCCATCAGATGCTGGGCCATGGCCTTCAACATCCGGGCCCGCTCGTGGAAGGTCATCTTCCGCAGGGCCGGCCCGCCCACCCGGCGGCCGTATTCGAGCATGGCCTTGAAATCGAGGCCCTGATTCCCCGCCTCGGCCACCGGCTCACCGGTGACGGCGTGGAGCAGCGTGGTGGTCTTGCCGGCCGAGGGTACCCACTGACCCTGGACGTAACTGGCGAGCTTGTTCATTGGCCGATTCTAGCGCAAGCCGACAGCCGCCACAACCGCCGCGATCAGGGGGGCGGGCTTCGTCCGCCGATGAAGTAGGAGAACCCGACGTTGAACAGCGGATTGACCACCGTCCGTTTGCTCATCGGTACTTCGCGGTAGCCCTCGAGCTGCACGAGGCCTTCGATCCGCAGGGCGACCGCCTGGCTGATCCGGCTCCGCATGCCAACCCCGCCGTGGATGCCCCAGAGCGAATGGGTGATCCGATCGTGCAGGCCGCTGATCCTGGTGAAGCCCATCCCGGCCAGCAGGAACGGGCTGGTCCTGGCGTTCAGGTTCGAGGTGACCGTGAGCGCGGCGCTCGGCATGAAGTACGTGACCCCTTCGCCGCCCGCCATGGCCCCCGCGAAACTGAGGCCCACGCTCCGGCTGATGTTGTACCCCGCCCGGAGGGTGAGCGTGGAGACCGCGCTCCGCGGCGTCGTCGGGTTCGCGAACCGGTACTCGGGAGCGCCGCTGCCCAGGAAGGCGCGGAGCGAGGCGTCCATGAACGTGGCCCCCGTGCCGAGGCTCACTTCCCACCCGCCGTCGTGGCGGGGAGCCGGGCGATCCTGGCCGGCGGCCGGCGCGGCGAGGCAGGAGGCCAGCGCCAGGGCCACGGTCATCATTCGGCGGTCCATGAATCTCCTCCGGGGCACGGAAACGGCCCCCTACGGCAGCGTGAGGGTATTGTTGTTGCCTAACGACACCAGGCCGTTCCGGGCCAGCACCCGGCCAGTCACCGTCGCGTTGTTGGCGAGGGTGATCGAGGTGAGGGCGAGCAGGTTCCCCTGCACCTGGTTCCCCGCCGCCACCGTGCCGGTGCTGCCGATCCACCAGAACACGTTCCTGGCCTGGACGCCGCCGGTCAGCACGACGTTGCCGGCGATCGCGAGGGTGCTCGCGGCGCGGAGCACGAACACCGAGTTGGCGTTCCCGGCGAGCGTCACGGTTCCCGTCACCCCGATCGAGCCCGTCGAGCAGTAGACGCCCTGGGCAAGCGTGGTGCCCCCGAGGTCGGCCGTGATGGTTCCCGTGCAGGGCAGGGCCGCCAGCGCACCGTAGATCGCCCCGACGTCCACCTGCGCCGCCTGCGCGAACGGATCGCCCGGATGGACGGTGCCGGCGACGACGCAGGGAGGAATGCCCGTGACCGCGGTGCCCGGCCAGACGCCGGCGTCACCATCGATCGTGCCGGTGGTCCCGCAACCGATCGAGGTCCCGGCCAGGAGCCCGTAGTTGGCCGCGGCTCCGAAAGCCGGGGCCGAGGGCGGCGCCGCGACGGTGACGCTGGCCAGACCGATCGCGGATCCGCTGACGACCTTGATCGCGTTGAGGAAGGTTCCGGGCGTCGGCCCGGCGGTAAACAGGCCGGTGCCGGCGTTGATCGTCCCGCCCCCGACGGCGGGGACCACCGACCAGACCAGTCCCGGCGCCGGGACCGGCAGCCCGGTCGCATCGAACCCGGCGGCCGTGAACTGGCTGGTAGTGCCGGCCACGACGGTGGCGGGGTTCGGCGTAATGACCACCGACACCAGCGCGCCGGAGACGCTCACATCCACCCGGGCCGTCGCGGCAATCGTGCCGACCGCGACGCGCACCGAGTCGAAGCCGGCCGCGCCAGGAGCGGTGTACACGCCGGTACCGGCGCCGATGGTGCCGCCAGCGTGTCCGGGGAGCACCGACCAGACGGCCGTGAACGGCGCCGTGACCAGATTCCCGCCGACGTCCCGTCCGATGGCGGCAAACGTCTGGACCGTTCCGGTGCCGATCGCCACGGGATTGGGTGAGACCGTCAGGCTGGCCAGCGCGCCCGGACCGACCGTGACCGACGCGAATGCGGTGATCGTGCCGGCTCCGCATGCCACGGTGCTGCAGACTCGGACGGTATTGAAGAAGCTCCCCGCCGCCGTGCCGGCGGTGAAGAGCCCGGTGCTGCCGATGGAGCCGCCGCCGGCCACCACCGCCCAGCCGGGGGTGAAGATCACGGTGTTGCCACCAAGGTCGTGGCCCACGGCCGTGAACTGCTGGGTACCGTTGATCGCCGGATTGGCGGCGTTGGGCGTGAGGGCGATGGAGGCCAGTGGCCCCGGGGTGACGGTAACGGTGGCCGAAGCGCTCACCGCGCCGACAGTAGCCCGGACCGTGTTGGGGAAGGAACCCGCCGTCATGCCGGCCGTGAAGAGACCCGACGCGCTGATGGTCCCGCCGCCCCCGACCACGCTCCAGATCGGCGTGAGAGACAGCACGTTGCCGACCGCATCCTTCACGACCGCCGCAAACTGCTGGGTTCCGCCGATCACGAGAGATTGCGCCGCCGGCGTGAGCGTGATCGACGCCGCGCCGCCCGCGCTCACGGTCACCGATGCCTGGCCCGAGACGGAGCCCACGGTGGCGGTGACGGTGTTGGGGAAGGAACCGGCGACCGTGCCGGCGGTGAACAGGCCGGCCGCGGAGATGGTGCCGCCCCCGGACGCCACCGACCAGACCGGGGTGACCGCCAGGACGTTGCCGTTGCCATCCTTGCCGGTCGCGGTGAACTGCTGGGTCCCGTTCGTCGGCAAGGTGACGGAGGCCGGCGCGACCACGATCGAAGCGAGGGTCCCGGCCGTGACCGTCACCGTGGCGGAGGCGATCACGCTGCCAACGCTGGCCACGACGGCGTTCGGATAGGCACCCGCCACCCCGCCGGCGGTGAACAGGCCGGCCCCGCTGATGCTGCCGCCGCCGCCGGCGACCGACCAGTGGGGCGTTAGGGTCAGGACATTACCGAACCCGTCCTTGACCACGGCGGTGAACTGCTGGGTCGCACCCGCCGCCAGACTCACCGACCCCGGCGTGATGACGATGGACGCCGGGGCCCCGGCCACGATGATGACGGTCGCGGTCCCGGCGATGCTGCCGACGGTGGCCTTCACCGTGTTGGCGAACGTGCCCGGCGTGCTGCCGGCCGTGAACAGGCCAGACGGATTGACGGCGCCTCCGCCGGCGGCAACGGACCAGGTCGGCTTGATCCCGACCGGGGTGCCCTCGGCGTCGAATCCGACCGCCGTGAACTGCCGGGTGATCCCGACCACGACGGTGTCGGTGGCACGATTGACCGAGATGCTGGCCAGGACGCCGGGAGCGGCCGGGCTCCGGTCGCACGCGCCGACCGCGAGGGCCAGAAGGGGAACCAGCCCGGCAACCCGGGCGGCACGGCGAGAGAGATCTGGCATCCGTCTAGATACCCCATTCGACAGAAGGCTGGCAAGTGGCGGCGCCCGGATTCGGCCTGTTTGCCCGAGGCCGGAAAGCGACGTAACGTTGCCCACCCTCGTCCCACAGGCCCACGTATGCGCGGTTGGCGCTTTCACCTGCTCGCCGTTCTCCTCCCCGGGCTGGTCGGCTTTCCCCAGGCGACCAGCGCGCAAGTCACTCCCCTCACGATCGACCGGATCGTCTCCTCGGCGCCGTCGCTCGCGGGGACGGCCCCGACCGCGGCGGCGTGGTCGCCGGACAGCCGGTGGCTGGCGTTCCTGTGGAACGATGCGGCCCGCCCGGGGCGGGATCTCTGGGTGGTCGGGGCCGCGGACACGGTCGCGCGCCGACTCACGACCGACGGCGCGGACGATTTTGTCTGGGCCCCGGACGGCCGGGCGCTGTACGTCCTGCACGACGCGAAGATCCGCCGGATCGAGATCGCCACGGGTCAGGCGGCGGATTTCGCGGCCGGGCCCGCCGACAAGAGCGACCTCGGCATCTCCCCCGACGGCCGGACGCTGGCGTATCTCTCCAGCGGCGATCTCTGGTTCCAGCCAGTCATCGGTGGGCCGGCGATCCGGATCACCCGAGTCGCGGTCGCGCCGAAGAGTACCGTCGGCCTCGGCACCTATTTCAAGCCCGATGTGGAGGTCGGGCGTTATGTGTGGGGCGGAGAGATGCGTCCGTACGCGTGGTCCCTCGACGGGCGGCACATCGCGCTCCAGATCGTGGACCGCCGCCGGGTGCCCCAGGTCCCGTTTCCGTACTATCTCGGGCCCGAGACGACGACGAACCTGCTCCGGCGCGGGGCACCCGGACAGGAGAACGAGAGCCGGCGGATCGCGATCCTCGACGTGGCCACCCGGCGCCTGACGATGCTCGACCTCGCCAGCCCGGCGTCGATCCAGAACATCGCGCTCGAGTGGTCGAGCCGGGGCGAACTGCTGATCGACCGGGAGTCGGATACGGCCGAGAACCGATGGCTGATGGTCGCGTCGGCCGGGGGCGCGGTGCGCGAAGCGTGGCACGACCACCGCGCCACCCGGATCTACAACGCCGTCACCTCCACCTGGCATCCCGACGGCGACCGGATCCTGTTCGTGTCGGACCTGGATGATCGGTACCGGGTCTTCTCGTTAGGCAGCCGAGGCGGCCGGCCGGAGCCGCTCACCCCGGCCACGGGAGATGTGGGCGGCTCGCGGGGCCCGGTCGCGCCGATCACGCCTTCGGGCACGGGCATGATGTGGTTCGTCTCCAACGAGGGCAATCCGGCCGAGCGGCACGTCTATCGGATGCCGCTGGCCGGGGGAGCGCCCGAGCGGATGACCAGCCGCCCCGGCGTCCACGCGCCGATCGTCTCCCCGGACGGGCGCGTGCTGGCCACGATCTCGAGTGACGACGTCACGCCGCCCGAACTCTACGTCGGGGACCGCCGTATCACCCGCTCGCCTCCGGCCGAGTTCGCGCAGCATGAGTGGATCCGGCCCCGGTACGTAACCTTCCGGCACGCCACCGAGCCGTACACCCTGTCGGCCCGGATCCTCGAGCCGCCGAACCTCGATCGCACCCGGAAGTATCCGGTGCTGTTCGGCCCGGTCTATTCCAATACCGTCCGGAACCAGTGGGGCGGGCTCTACGGCATGACCCAGCAATTGCTGGCACAGAAGGGGTACATCGTAGTCCAGGTGGACGTGCGCGGCAGCACCGGGTACGGCCGCGAGTTCCGCGAGAAGTTCCTGATGGACTGGGGCGGCGGCGACCTCGAGGATCTGTCGAGCGCCGTGGACTATCTCAAGACCCTGCCCTGCGCTGACACGGACCGCATGGGGATCTGGGGCTCGAGCTACGGCGGGACGCTCACCGTGTTCATGCTGTTCAAGAAACCGGGCCTCTTCAAGGCCGGTGTGGCGGGTGCGCCGGCAACCAATCCGTACTTCTTCGGGAGCGACGACGTGGCCATCGCAAGGCGGCCGGGCACCAACCCCGAGGCGTTCGAGCGCGGGAACGCGCTCCGCTACGCGGCCGGCCTCCAGGACCATCTCCTGATCATCCAGGGCATGCAGGACGACGTGGTGCCGTTCAAGACCTCCGTCGTCCTGGCCGATTCATTGATGAAGCTGGGGAAGGATTTTGATTTCGCTTTTGCTCCCGCGGCCACGCATGGATGGACCCAGCAAGAGTATTATGCGCGGTTCCTGCTGAAGAAGCTGGTGGCCCACTTCGATCGGTATCTGTCACCATGACATCGTATCGGAGTCTTCTGAACGTATGGCGGCTGTTTGCCCTGATCCTGCTGAGCTGGCGGACCTGACCTGAGCAACGGAGGCCACGATGGCCGTCACTTTGTCCCCGGATGACCGGAAAGCGGCGATCGCCTCGATCACCCGCTTCTGCGCCGAGCAGCTTGAACTCGATGCCAGCGACCTGCAGGCCATGGTGCTGCTCGACTTTTTCCTCAAGGAACTCGGCCCGTCGGTGTACAACGCGGCGATCGCGGATGCGCAGGTGTATTTGCGGGATCGGGTGGCGGATCTGGAAGGGGCCTGCTACGAGCCGGAGTTCGCCTACTGGCCGAAGCCTCAGGTCCGGCGGAAGTAACCGCTCAGTGCGCGGGGGGCGTTCCGCCCAGTGGCACGAAGCGGCCGTCGTCGATCTTCCCGGCCCGCACCCGGTAGACAACGCCCGTTCGATCACTCAAATCACGGGCTCCGGCCGAGCCGTTAGGCGCCCACGCGAGGCAGAGCCCCGCTACCGACCACATCCGCATCGTCATCAGCACCTTCCTAGGCCGGGATGACCTCTACCTCATAGCGCCCAAACGCAGGGTCGGCCGTCATCACCGGCACCTCCTCGAGTTGCGCCTGGGCAATCAGAAGCCGATCGAACGGATCTCGGTGGTGGAGCGGAAGCGCGGCAACTCTGAGCGCGTGCCGGTGGTGGATCGGAAGCGGGGTCACGGCCGTCCGAGTCATCAGGCGCGGCACGAACGCCTCGGGTCCATCGGGGAGCTCGAGCTTGCCAAGTGCGAACTTGATCGCGATCTCCCAGGCAGACGCCGCGGAAAGCAGCAGTTCGTTGGCCGGGGTGCGCACCAACGCCCGGCTCGACTGGGAAAGTCGCTCCGGCTCCGCGACCATCCAGAGCCAGACCTGGGTGTCCAGAAGCATCCTCACCCTTCGAACGACTTGAGCAGGTCGGGCGGGAGCGGCGCGTCGAAGTCGTCCGCGATGACCACGCGACCATGCTCCGAGCCGAGGGGCCGTTCATCGACCGTCACGACGACCGGGACCAGGCGGGCGACCGGCACCCCCGCTTTGGCAATGACGATGTCTTCCCCTTTGGCAACGCGGTCGAGCAACCGGGAGAGATGGGTCTTCGCCTCATGCACGTTGTAGGTCCGCGACTTCATGGTTTTCATGAGTCTATTGTTAGCTAAGTCCGATGACTAAGTCAATAGAATCTCGGTTGGCGGTCGTGGAGCTCATCACCTCGCCCAAACGATATCGACGCTGTTCAAGCCGACGAAGTGGAGTCGTATTGATCGGAGACCGCGACCCCGGCGACGCCGCGCTCGCCCGGGTCGCGGCGGCCAGCATGACGTTACCGGGTAGGCGGACGCTTGGGGCGGAGCTTCTGGAGTTGCTCCAGCGCGCCCGAGGCCTTGCCGAGCATGTCGCCCATCGACTCGACCTGGTAACCGGCCGGTGGGTCGAAGGCAGAGGACGGCACACTCTTTCGCTCGAAACGAATCAGTTCGAGCGAGTTGAACGTTTTCCCGTCCTCGGTGGCGGTCGCCTTCATCAAGCCCTTGCCTTCGCTCACGAGCTTCTTGAACTGGTCCCACTCCTGGGGTGCCGCGGTGCGGAACATCGGGTTGTTCGCGACAACCTGGAAGATCCCGAATCCGGCTTCACCAAGACAGACATCGCCGTCCTCTTTCTTGTCCTTACTGGTCGTCGCGAGGTGGTACACGTCGCACCGGATTCCGGCGACCGTCTCGGTCCGTCCTGTGCGGGTGACAACGGGCTCAACACGATCCGGGCCTGCGGGCTTGTTCTTTGAGCCGGACATCATAGCCTCGCCCATCGCCTTCATCCTCTCCTGGTCTTGCCGCGTCAGGATCATGGCGGTCTTCTTGGCCGGATCGAGCATGATCATGCGACCCTTGTCGGCGTCAATGATGAAGGCATCCCCCTTGGCGCCGCCAAAGCCTTCCATACGGAGGCTCTTGCCACGGCTGGTCTGGACGACCGTATCGACCCGCTGGCCATGCCGGGACCGCATCACGAACGTGGCGACACCATCGGTCTGTCCCCGGGCCTGAACGAACGGGAACAAACCGAGACCCGCTACCACCGCAACCACCGGGATCATCGACTGCCGCTGCATACTGTCATCCTCGACTTTCGGTTTGTTGGACCGGAACCATGCGCCGGTCGTTGCGCTCACACCCGCTCGATCACCGCCGCCATCCCCTGCCCCACCCCGATGCAGAGACTCACCACCGCATACCGCGCCTTCCGCAACTGCAGCTCCCGGGCGGCGGTGAGCGCCAACCGCGCCCCCGACATGCCTAACGGGTGGCCGAGCGCGATCGCGCCGCCGTTCACGTTGAGGCGGGCGTCGTCATCCGCCAGGCCCAGCTCGCGGGTGCAGGACAGCACCTGCGCGGCAAAGGCCTCGTTGATCTCGATCAGGTCCATCTGCTCGAGCGTCATCCCGAGACGGGTGAGCAGCTTCCGGATCGCGAACACGGGACCGATCCCCATGATCCGCGGCTCGACGCCGGCCACCGCCGTGCCGAGAATCCGGGCCGCCGGGGTGAGGCCTGCCGACTTGATGCCCGCCTCCGACGCCAGCAGCAGCGCGCAGGCGCCGTCGTTCAGGCCCGATGCGTTGCCGGCGGTGACCGATCCCTTGCCGTCGGTGCGGAACGCGGGCTTGAGCTTGGCCAGCCCTTCCATTGTCGTGTCCGGACGGATGAATTCGTCCTGATCGACGACCGTGGGCTCCTTCCCCTTCCCCGCCGCCGGGATCGCGACCGGCACGATCTCGATCGCGAACCGGCCGGCCTTCCGCGCGGCCGCCGCCTTCTGCTGCGAGCCAAGCGCAAACCGATCCTGGTCTTCCCGGGTGATCGACCGGGTCTCGAGCAGGTTCTCGGCCGTCTGCCCCATGGGGTCAACCCCGTACTTCTCCTTCATCCTCGGGTTGACGAACCGCCAACCCAGACTGGTGTCGAACATCTCAATGTCACGGGAAAAGGCCTTGGCCGCCTTGCCGAGCACGAAGGGCGCCCGGGTCATCTGTTCCACGCCGCCGGCGATGTAGAAGTCGCCGTCGCCGGTCATGATGGCGCGCGCGGCGTGGCCGACGGCGGCGAGGCCGGAGGCGCAGAGACGGTTGACGGTTTCGCCGGCGACCGAGGGCGGCAGCCCGGCGAGCAGGCCGGCCATTCGGGCGACGTTGCGATTGTCTTCGCCGGCCTGGTTGGCGCAGCCGAGGATGACGTCACCGATGAGCGAGGGATCGAGTGACGGGTACCGGACCATGAGCGAGGCGATGGCGTGGGCGGCAAGGTCGTCCGCCCGAACCGGGGACAGCGCGCCGCCCAGGCTGCCGATCGGGGTGCGGACGCCGTCGATGAGATAGGCAGGATGCATGGGCGGCAAGATAACGGCCCCCGTTCGGTCAGGCCCGGACGCCCAGCTCCGTCAGCGCGCTCGCGAGAAACCGGTACTCGTCCAGCCCGTTGTAGAGCGCCGCCGACACCCGGAGGTACCGCGCCCGGTGCATCGGCCACGAGAACACCACCACCTGGATCCCATACTCGGCCAGGAGCCGGGTCATGAGCGGGTCGGCGGTGAGCGCGGAACGCTTGGCATCGGCGTCCGGCGCGATGGCGATCGTCGTCATCGAGGCGATCATCCCATCCGGCACCCGGGACGTGGCGCCCACCGCGTCGGAGAGGAGGTCACGGGCCTCAATGGCCAGCGCGTGGTTCCGGGCCATGATCCCGGGCCAGCCGCCGGGCACGAGGCCGCCCAGGTACTCGATGGCCTTCGGGACGCAGAGCCACGGCGTGGGATCGATGGTCCCCGGCCAGTCATGCTCGACGCGGAACCGTTCCGGGGCCTCTCCCCCCGCGGAGAAGCCGTGGCTCGTGATCAGCGGACGGATCAGATGGCGCCGGTCGGCCCGAACCCAGAGGACCCCGGCGGCCTTCGGAGTGCAGAGCCACTTGTGACAGTTGGTGACGACGTAGGCGGCGCCTAACGTCCCGACGTCGAGCGGGACGATCCCGACCCCGTGAGCCGCGTCGAGCAGGACATCCACCCCCCGGCCCTCGAGTTCGTGGGTCAGCCGCTCGAACGGGAGCCGGAGCGCGGTGGGGCTCGTCACGGCGTCGATCATCGCGAGCCGGGTCCTGCTCGTCACGGCGGCGAGGATCAGCGACACCACCTGCTCCTCGCTCTCGGGCGGGAACGGGAGGGCCACCGGCATCACCCGCGCGCCGGACTTGGCCGCGACCAGCTCGACGGTGTTGCGGCAGGCCTGGTAGGCGTGGTCGATCACCAGGATTTCGTCGCCCGGCTGGAACGTCAGGCTCTTCAGGACCGTGTTGACCGCCGCCGTCGCGTTGGTCTCGAAGGCCAGCCCGGCCGGATCGGCGTT
This sequence comes from Gemmatimonadota bacterium, assembly GCA_043751835.1. GTDB lineage: Bacteria > Gemmatimonadota > Gemmatimonadetes > Gemmatimonadales > GWC2-71-9 > SHZU01. The sequence continues at coordinate 14,838 of JAYUZK010000050.1, forward strand.
CATGAACCGGGCGAGCACCTCGATCGCCTGACGCCAGAGCGCGGGACGTTCGTTGAAGTAGAAGCCGGTCGGATTGGCCTCGATCAGGGTGCGAAGCCTGGTCTGTTCGGCCAGGATTTCGGTCGGGCAGGCGCCGAACGAGCCATGGTTCAGGACGGCAACGGCAGGATCGAGGGACCAATGGTCGGCAAGGTCGCCGCGGGCGGGCCTGGGAGCGGAAGTGGTCATGGTGAAGGCAAGATAACCGGCGGGATTCGCCCGGCCCTTCCTCATGCTAACTTTGGGCCCGGTTCCGCGCCGTTTTCCACTAACGTACAGGTTCCTCCCAATGTCCCAAGACTCCGTCCTCCTCGAGCGCCGGGACGGCGTAGCCCGGCTGACCCTCAACCGGCCCGACGTCCTCAATAGCTTCAATGACGGGATGTTCGTCCGGATGCAGGGGCTCCTGGCCGAGATAGCCGTCGATCGGTCGTACCGGGCAGTCTATCTCACGGGCGCGGGCCGCGGATTCTGCGCCGGCCAGGACATCAGCGGGGCATCCGTGTCCGGCGACTTCGGCTCCCACCTCGAGGCGACCTGGAACCCGGTCGCCCGGGCGATCCGGGCGCTCGATGTGCCGGTGGTCTGCGCGGTGAACGGCGTTGCCGCCGGGGCCGGAGCCAACCTGGCTTTGGCCTGCGATTTCGTGATCGCGGCGGAAGAGGCCTCGTTCATCCAGGCGTTCATCAACATCGGCCTGGTACCGGATACCGGCGGCTCGTGGACGCTGCCGTTCCTGGTAGGGCGTGCCCGGGCCACGGCGGCGCTGATGCTGGGTGAAAAGATCGGTGCCAGGCAGGCGGCCGAGTGGGGCATGATCCTGAAGGCGGTGCCGCTCGCCGGGCTCGAGCAGGAAGCCTGGGCTCTCGCCGCCAGACTGGCCGCCATGCCCACCCTGGCGTTAGGCCTGACCAAGCGACTAGTCAACGCGGCGCCGGGCAACACCTTCATCCAGCAGCTCCAGCTGGAAGGCGAGCTGCAGACGATCGCCGGCCGGAGCCAGGATCACGCCGAGGGCATCGCGGCGTTCAAGGAAAAACGGAAACCCGGGTTTACGGGACGGTAGGCGGATGAGCGACATGATCGTCGGAGTATTGGGCGCGGGCACCATGGGGAGCGGCATCGCGCAGGTCGCGGCGACTGCCGGCCACCGGGTCATCCTCGCCGATCCGTTCGCGGGTGCCGTGGACCGGGCCCGGGACGGTCACGTCAAGGCGATGGCCCGCGAGGTCGAGAAGGCCCGCCTCACCCGCGAGCAGGCCGACCTGATCCTCGGCCGGATTCAGTATCTGACGCCCGCGACAGGCGACTATTCGGCTCTGGCCCCGGCCGGCCTCGTGATCGAAGCCATCATCGAGGATCTCGGCATCAAGAAGGCCACGTTCAAGGGCCTCGAAGCCGCCGCCACCGACACCGCCATCCTCGCCAGCAACACCTCGTCGCTCTCGATCACCGCGATCGGCTCCGCATGCCACCGGCCCGACCGGGTGATCGGGATTCACTTCTTCAACCCGGCGCCGGTGCTGCCACTGGTGGAGATCGTCCCCGGAGTCGCCACCGCTACCGACGTCGCCGCCCGGTCGAGGGCGCTGGTGGAC
>JAYUZK010000051.1:0-4150 GCA_043751835.1 Gemmatimonadota bacterium
CTGTCAGCCACCGACCCCGGCCGGTTCAACCGGCACGGCGGGCACCAACGATTACGATGTGATCATCACCGGCGGCCGTCTGGTGGACGGCACCGGCAATCCTTGGTTCTACGGCGACCTCGCCATCCGAGGTGAGCATATCGCGCGGATCACGCCGCCGGGAATGCTGGCCAAGACGGCGGCGAAGCAGCGGATCGACGCGACCGGCAAAGTGGTGGCGCCGGGATTCATCGATATCCAGGCCCAGTCGGTCTACGGCTTCACCCTTGGCGACGGACGGGTGATTTCGAGCGTGACTCAGGGAATCACGACCGCCATCCTTGGCGAGGGATCGACGCCGGCGCCGGCCAACGACCGGACGATCGCGGCGGCCACGGGCGAGGCCGCACCCCTCAAGTCGGCGCTGGAGAAGTTCCGGGGTCCCCGCGGCTTCAACGCCTGGCTCGAGATGATGCAGAGCCATGGGACCTCCCAGAATGTCGGCTCGTTCCTCGGAGCGGCAACCCCACGGGTCTACGCCAAAGGCGAGGCCCAGGGTGAGGCGACGCCCGCCGAACTCGACACCATCCGCACCGTGGTCACGAACGCGATGAAGGACGGTGCCTTCGGCATTGCGAGCGCGCTGATCTATCCTCCGGCCAACTACGCCAGCACGGCCGAACTGGTCGAGCAAGCGAAGGCCGCGTCGCCGTTCGGTGGCGTCTACATCACCCACATGCGCTCGGAGGCCAACCGGTTCCTGGAGGCGATCGACGAGGCGCTCAAGATCGGCAAGGATGGCGGCGTACCGGTCGAGATCTACCACCTCAAGGCGAGCGGCCCCAAGAACTGGCCCAAGATGACGCAGGCCATCGCCAAGATCGATTCGGCCCGCGCGGCAGGCCAGGACATCACGGCCGACATGTACCTCTACACGGCCGGTGGCACCGGGCTCGCGGCGTGCGTACCGCCATGGGCTGCCGCCGATGGGAAGCTCCTCGACAATCTGAAGAACCCGGCGATGCGCCCGAAGATCAAGTCGGAAATGCTGGTGCCGGTCGGTGACAACGAGGGGCTCTGCACCCTGGTCGGACCGAGCGCGGTGCAGGTCGTCGGGTTTCGAAGCCCGGACCTGATCCAGTATGAAGGCAAGCGACTCGACCAGATCGCCAAGGAGATGGGCAAGGCGTGGACCGACGCCCTGATGGACATCGTGCTCGCTGAGCAGGCCCAGATCGGAGCGATCTTCCACATGATGACGGAGGCCAATCTGCCAATCCAGATCCGGCAACCGTGGATCAAGTGGGGCACGGACGCCGACGGAATGAACCCGGACAGCACGCTCGGCCTGCTGGCCCACCCGCGGGCGTACGGCAACTATCCTCGCCTGCTTGGCCGGTACGTCCGGGAGCAAAAGGTGATTCCGCTCGAGGACGCGATTCGGAAAGGCACTGGCGCGGTCGCGCGGCGGCTTTCGATCCGCGACCGGGGGTTCCTGCTGCCGGAGTACTACGCCGACGTAATCATCTTCGATCCGAACACCGTGATCGATCGGGCGACGTTCGAAAAACCTCACCAGCTCTCGGTCGGAATGGACTATGTGTTCGTCAACGGCACCGCGGTGGTGTCCGGTGGCAAACACACCAACGCCAAGCCCGGCAAGCTGGTCCGCGGTCCCGGCTGGACCGGGTGGTCTCGATGAACCCCAAGAGTTCCGCAGGGCGAAGTGGTGCCCGGACGAACCGGCCGAAACAGGTCTACGAACAACTCCGGGGGTTGATCGTGACCGGCCGCCTCGCCCCAGGAAGCCGACTGGTCGAAACCGACATCGCCACCCGCTTCGCCGTCAGCCGAACCCCGGTTCGGGGCGCTTTGCAGCGGCTTCAGCAGGAGGGCTATATCGTCGACTCGCCGTCGATGCGGCAGTCCCGCCCCACGGTCGCTCCGCTGACCGGTGAGGACGCCCGCGAACTCTTCGACATCGTCGGCCAGCTCGAGGCGCTCGCGGCCTACAACGCCGCGGAGCTCCCGACGGCCAAACGACAGACGCTGGCCCGTGAGCTCACCCAGATCAATACCGATTTCCGGAAGGCGGCCCAGGCGGCCCAGCCCGACCACAATCGGCTCTGGGATCTTGACGAACGGTTCCACGAACGCTGCGTCGCGGTCGCCGGGGGTCCGCGCCTTCAGTTGCTCCACGGATCGGTGAAGCCACAGGCGGAGCGCTACGAGCGGCTGTACGTGAGCTATCTCACCGGCGAGATCGCGACGTCGGCGACCGAGCATGAGAAGATCATCGATGCCATCGCCGACGGGGACACCCACGCCGCCAAGGCCGCGGTGGAGCAGAACTGGCACAACGCGGCCGAGCGTCTCGGCCGCGTTATCGAACGAGTCGGCGACCGGGGGCGGTGGTAATGAGGGAGCTCAAGCGCGTCCTTGATGCCCGTGGCATCGCGATCCTTACCGTCGGGAGCGTGATCGGCTCCGGCATCTTCCTGGTACCGAGCGGTGTGCTTCGTGACTCGGGCGGATCGGTCGGACTGGCCACACTCGTCTGGGTGCTGGGCGGGATTCTCTCCTTCCTTGGCGCCTTGACCTACGCCGAGATGGGGGCGATGAACCCCCAGGCCGGCGGACTCTATCTCTACCTTCGGGACGGATTCGGCCGCGCGGTGGCGTTTGGATACGGGTGGACGCTCTTCCTGGTGATCGGTGCGGGAACGGTCGCTACACTCGCCGTCGCCTCGACCAATTATCTGGCCGCGCTGGTTCCGATGAGCCCGGCGGTCCAGAAGGTGGTGGCGATCACTCTGGCATTCGGCACCGGCATGCTCAATGTCTTTGGTACGGACCGCAGCACGACCATCGTCAAATGGGGCACCGGGCTCAAGCTAGCGGCGATCGCCCTGCTGGTCCTGGTCCTTCCGATCCTCGGCTCGGGATTCCGGCAGGTCGATCGGGTCTGGCCGGCAGCGATCACGGGGAGCACGATGAGTTCGTTGGGTCTCGCCCTGGTTTCGGTGCTCTGGGCCTACGAAGGGTGGCAGTACCTCACGTTCATGGCCGGCGAAACCATCGACCCGCAGCGCAATTTCCCCAAAGGGCTGGCCCTCGGCGTGGTGGCGTTGATCGTGATCTACGTGGCCGCCGCGACAGCCTATATCGCCGGCATCGGGCCGACGGCCGTGGCGGCCTCGAGCCGGGTGGCGGCCGACGCGGCCAGCACGGTGATCGGCCCGATCTGGGGCAAATTGATCGCGATCCCGATCATCGTCTCGATGATGACGGCGGCCCAGGCCAATTCCCTTGCCTCAGCTCGCGTCTACTTCGCCATGGCCCGTGACGGCGTGTTCTTCCCCCCAATGGCGCGGATCCACCCGAAGTACGGCACCCCGGCGTTCGCGATCGTCGCCGCGGCGGTCTGGGCGGCGGTCCTCGCCGCGAGCGGGACCTTCGAGGTATTGCTCAAGTATGTGATCTTCGTTGGATGGCTCTTCTACGGACTGGGCGGACTCGCGCTGATCGCGCTCCGGCGGAAGCAGCCCGATGCATCCCGCCCGTTCAAGGTTCCCGGCTACCCGGTGACACCGGTGCTGTTTGCCCTCTCGGGCTTCGCGATCGTGATCAATACCGTCTATCTCGACCCGCCGCGCGGCTTGATCGGACTGGGGGCAGCCGCTCTCGCCATCCCAGTGTACTACGTTTGGCGGGCGTTTTCTCCGGGGAAGGGCTCCGCGGGAGGCTGAGCCACCGACGAAGCCCCTGGCAAGCAAGTGCCCGCTTGCTTTTGGTCCGAGGGGCCGTTACAGTTTGCGCGCCATGGAACTCAGAGAACGAATTCTGGACGCCGCCGCCAAGGTCTACGCCGAGACCGGCTTTCGCGGGGCGACGACCCGCAGGATTGCCGACCGGGCGGGCGTCAACGAAATCACCCTGTTCCGCCACTTCGGCTCCAAGACCCGGCTGCTGCACGAGGCGATCCGCTGCGCCGGGCTCGCCTCGAATCTTTGTCACCTGCCTGACCGTCCTGCTCATCCGCGATCCGAACTCCTGGCCTGGGCAATGGCGATCTACCGCGAACTGTTCGACCGCCGATCGCTGATCCGGACCGCGATGGGAGAGCTCGAGGAACGGCCCGATCTGCTACCGCCCGAGGAAAGCCAAACGG
>JAYUZK010000052.1:0-2997 GCA_043751835.1 Gemmatimonadota bacterium
CATCAAGGCCGCGCCGACCAGGACCTACCAGGACTGGATCAAGGCGTCCGATGTAGTCCGCGGTGCTGGAGTCCAAGTCATCGGGTTCACGCCGAAGGCTTGAGTCGGGTGGAGTAAGTTCTTTGGGGCGGGGGACGGGCAATCGGCCGTCCCCCGTTTCCTTTTTTTGGCCCGAAGGCCGATGGAGCCAACCGTGCGACCCTATCTCCTGGCGGGCCGCCACATCGCCGCCCCGGGTGACCATGCCGATGAGATGGAGAGGAGTGTCATGTTGCATCTGGGCCGGACCTGGTCCGTCCGCTCGAGACCGCAGGCCCCGGGGCGTCGAAACAATCGCGGCTCGGGGCGGTGAGGGAGGGGCTTGGTTGCCGAGGCCGTGGAGCCAAGTGACCACGGACACCGGCGCAGGGGATCCGAGCGCCGCGACCGAAGCCAAAGGCGCCGGGTTCGTGGAGGCGGCCACCTGCCGATTGAGCGAATTCCTCATCGAACTGGCCGCGGCAGATCCGGCTGACCTGTGGGGGTGAGCCGGCTGACGCGGGCGGAATGGTCCTTGGCTAGCTGATCGGCTTGCCGGCAGCCCTGAGCGTCTTGAGTCGCTCCGCCACCAGGGCCACGAGCGGCGCCGGCAACGGGGCGTACGCCAGGTCCGCCGCCATCTTCTGGGCGTCGGCCGTGATCATCCACTCCAGAAATGTCTTCAACGCCTTGGCCTTCGCCAGGTCCTTCGTGTCAGGCCGGACCAGGAGCCAGGTGAACGAGCTGATCGGATAGGACTCGGCGCCCGGGGCATTGGTGATCGAAACCCGGAAGTCGCTCTTGGCGTCGAACTTGGCGCTGCCGGCGGCCACCGTCACGGAGGCGAGCGTGGGTGACACCAGCTTGCCGGCGGCGTTCTTGATCTGCGCGTATGGCAGCTTGTTCGAGATCGCGTAGACCAGTTCCACGTAGCCGATCGCCCCCTCGGTCTGCTTGACCTGCTGGGTGACGCCTTCGTTACCCTTGGCGCCCAGACCCGCCGGCCAGTTGACCGAGTTGGCGTTCCCGATCTTCTCCTTCCATTCACTCGACACCCGGCTCAGATAGTCGGTGAAGATGAAGCTGGTACCCGACCCGTCCGACCGGTGGGTGACCAGGAGATCGAGGTTGGGCAGGCTGACACCCGGGTTCTGGGCCGCGATCCGCCGGTCATTCCACTTGGGGACCTTGCCCATGAAGATGTCGGCGATCAGCGAGCCGTCGAGCTTGAGTTGGGTCGTGGCCAGCGCAGGAAGGTTGTAGGTCAGCACCACCGCGCCGAGCACAGTCGGGACGTGCAGCACCTTGCCCTGGACCGCCGTCATCTGGTCCATGGTCATGGGGCCGTCGGTGGCGCCGAAATCCACGGTGCCTTCGGTATACTGTTTGATGCCGCCGCCGGAGCCGATCGACTGATAGTTGATCTGAACCCCGGTCTTCTTGTTGTAGGCGTCGAACCACTTGGTGTAGATCGGGTTCGGGAACGTCGCGCCGGCACCGGTCAGCTGCTGGGCGACTGCGGGCGCCGCCGCGAACCCGAGGGTCGCGGCGGCCGTGATGACGAAGAGGGTGCGTTTCATGGTCGGATTCCGTCGCTCAGAAATTGATTTGGGCGTGCAAGTTGAACTGCGACCGAACCTTCTGCTTGTCGTAGTCGGCAGCTTTGGTCGGGTCCAGTTGGTACTGGTAGGACAGGTTGTCGATGTCGGCGGTGAGCCGGAGATTGCCGGACCAGGTGTAGGTCACGCCGGCGATCACGCGGCGGGTCCGGTCGATGTTCGACGCCCCGTTCGCGATCGGGTCGGTCGCGGTGTTGGGATCCGTCTGGTCGAAGCGGGCGAGCACGGAGAACTTGGACTTCGGGATCCTGTACACGCTGAACACGCTCACGACCTGGCCGTTCTTTTCCAGCACGGCGGGCGCGGCAACGGTGTCTTTGGTGCTCGCGAGTTCGGCCGCGACCGTCAGGGCCTTGGAGTGGTAGGAGAGCATGCCGATAAACCGCTTGCGAGTGCCGCCGCTGGTCGGCTTGCCGAGCTGGCCGTACCCGGTCAGCCGAAGGCCGCCGTCCCGACCGCCCTCATCCGTTCCCATCAGCCGCATGGAAACGCGGCCCATCAGGTCTTTCCTCTGGTCGCCCGGCGCCTTGTTGTAGTTCTCGCCGTTGTAGACCCCGACCTGCATGTTGACCTTGTCGTAACCCCAGTTGCCGTCCACGCCAAAGCCGAAATCCGAGGACGACATGTAGCCGGCCCGTTCCATGGCCACCTGACCCTGGACCCGGTAATCCCACAGGTGCTCTTCCCAGTCGACCCACGGCGTGTGCATCTGCCCGAACTTGTAGGTCAGGGCGCTCTTCTCGGGATTCCACGTGACGTAGGCGTACTTGAGGCGGTAGGAGAGAGAACCGTCGGCGGTCCGGAAGATATCCGCCGTCACCCGCGACCCGATGCCGTACGCGAACTTGCCGTTCACGTTGATGTAGGCCCGAGTGATGTCGAAGTTGTTGACGTGATTCGCGGTGTCCTTGAGCTGGTACTGGAACTGCGCGTAGGCCACCCCACCGACCGTCACGGTTGGGGCCTGCGCCGCCGCCCGCCCTGCCACGACTGCCGCCAAAGCCAATCCAACCAGTCCCGCCCGCTTGGTGAACACGATACTCCCTCCAATGATGAGGGGCGGTCGCGGAATGCGGCCGCCGTTACACGGGATGGAATACAGCAGGCTTCAGTCACTCTCAAACATTATTTGGGTAACGAACGTGTGACTTCGAGCGTTCGGGCAACTTTCAATTCGGCTTGACTACCGGACCTCTGGGGTGATCCGGTACTCGCCCCCGGCAGAGACGGCAAACGCCGTGGTTCCGTCCGGCCGATCGGTGACCGGGACTCGACGACCTCGCGAGGTGACGGACAGGGGGCCGGCGGCCCGGAGGATGCAGGGTCCAGCCCGTCCGGCCCGTACGGTGGCGGACCCGAG
>JAYUZK010000053.1:0-18028 GCA_043751835.1 Gemmatimonadota bacterium
AGATCGCGGTCGATCCGCGCAATCCCGACGTGACCTATGGCGGCTGCTACACCGGGATGCTCAACCGGTATGACAGCCGGCACCGCCAGGTGCGCGACATTGCGATCTGGCTCAGTAATTACGACGGGATGGCTGCCGCGGACGTGCCCTTCCGGTTCCAGTGGACCTTCCCGGTCCTGCTCTCGCCGCACGATCCCACCGTACTCTATGCGGCCAGCCAGTTCGTCCACCGCTCCACGACCGAGGGCGCTAGCTGGGAGAAAATCTCGCCCGACTTGACGTTGCACGAGCCGAAGACTCTGGCCCGTTCCGGCGGTCCGATCCACGGCGACATGACGGGGACCGAGTGGTACGCCACGATCTATGCGTTGGCCGAGTCGCCGAAGACGAAGGGGCTCTTGTGGGCGGGGAGCGACGACGGACTGATCCACGTTCGCCGTGGCGAGAGCGGCGCTTGGGACAACATCACGCCGAAGGCGTACGGCAAGTACACCCGCACCGCCGTGATCGAACCGTCCCACTTCGACGCCGGCACCGCCTACATCGCGGCCACCCGGTACCAGCTCGACGACTTCGCGCCGTATCTCTGGAAGACCGCCGACTACGGGAAGACCTGGACTGCGATCAGCGCCGGTATTCCGGTCGGAGCTTATACCCGGACCATCCGCGAGGATCCGGTTCGCCGCGGCCTGCTCTATGCCGGTACGGAAATCGGAGTCTACGTCTCCTTCGATGACGGTGGCCATTGGGAGCCCCTCCAGCTCAACCTGCCGCGCTCGAGCGTCCGCGACCTCGCCATCCACGGCAACGACCTGATCGCGGCCACCCACGGGCGTTCGTTCTGGATGATCGACGACATCACGTCGCTCAGGCAGCTCTCGGATTCCGTGGTGAGCCGGAAGGCGTTTCTGTTCCAGCCGTCGAATGCGGTGCGGTGGTTTTCCGGGTCGGGTGCCTCGCTGACCGAGGGCGAGAATCCGGCCGACGGAGCCGCCGTCGACTACTGGCTCAAGGAAGCGCCCAGGGAAAAGATCGCGCTGGAGTTCCTCGACCGGTCCGGCACCGTGATCCGGTCGTACGCGAGCGAGGTCGATTCAGTGGAAGCCCTGAAGACGGCCCGCGACTCGATCGGGGCCCGGATCCGGAACGCCATGAAGGACAGCGTCGCCTACGCAGCGGCCGATTCGGTCGTCTCGGCCCGGCGGGGGGCCCAGCGGTTCGTGTGGGACATGCGGCACCAGGAGGCCAAGTCGCTCAAGAACACCGTGGTCGATGAAGGGACGCTCAACGGGCCGGTGATTCCGCCTGGCCAGTACGGGGTCCGGCTGATCGTCGATGCCGATACGCTGACGAGGACCTTCCAGGTCGTCGCCGATCCGCGTGCCACCAGCACCACGGCCGAGCTCACTGCGCAGACCGAGGCTTCGCTCCGGGTGCGGGACCGACTCACCGCGCTGGTCGACGCGGCCGCCCGGGTCGGGAATATCCAGTCACAGCTCGATCAGCGGAGCGCGTTGGCCAAGGATCACGCCCAAGCCAAGAAGGTGACCGACGCGGCGACCTCGCTCCGCAAGAAGCTGGAGGAAATCCGGGCCGAGCTGTACGAGGTCGGGTGCCACGTGGACCAGTGCACCCTCGATCAGCCGATCAAGCTCTACAACATGCTGCTCACCCTGAACGCCCAGCTCCAGACCGGCGACTATGCGCCGTCAAAGCAATTGGGCGAAGTGTACGAGGATCTGTCGGCGAAAGTTGACCAACAGCTCAAGAAATTGAGACTGCTGGAGGACTCGGAGCTCAAGGCGATGAACGATCTGCTCAAGGAGCTCGGGCTCCCGGAGGTCTACGTTCCGCGTCCCAAAGGGATTGCCTAGGGCGAACCGGCAATATGGTCCCGCGGTCCGTGTCGATTGCGGCGGTCCATGAGCCCGAGGCCCAGCCGCCGCGAGTGGTCATGGTAGTTCGAGGTGTTGCGACAAAGTGATAGATTGAATTGTCCAACAACATTGGCAGACTGATGGCTGACCCGAATCCCAATGGTGCCCGACGCGGTGCCCAGGTTCTTGCTCGACTGCGTGAGCGCCCTCCCGAGCTCTGGCACCGTGGCGAACGGATCGCTGATCCGACAGCTGCTCCGGGTATGGCCAACGGGATCGCCACGTTGGCCCGGCTCTACGACCTCCAGTGGACCACCCCGGATCTGACCCTGTTCGACTCGCCGGATATCGGGGGCAAGGTGGGCCGCTCATTCCAGATCCCCAAGACGGTGGACGAACTCAAGGCCGTGACCCGATCCATGGCCCACTGGACCGGCGCCAGTTTTGGGATGATGGGCCGTCTGCCGGACTACATCAATCGCTCCATCTCCGGTTATGCGGCCGGCGCCGCCTTCCTCGGGGAAACCGATCCCCGGTTTGGGGCCAACGCCCGGGCCTATCACGCTCGGGTCCGCGATCACGATCTTTGCCTGACCCACACCCTCAGCAGCCCGCAGGCCAACCGCTCGGTCCACGCGTCGCAGCAGATCGACCCGTTTCTCGCGGCCAAGGTGAAGGACGAGACCGATGCCGGGATCGTGATCCGGGGCTGCCGGATGCTCGCCACCCTGCCGATCTCGGATGAGATCATGGTGTTCCCGTCCACGTTCCTCCGCAGCACGGAGGAAGACCAGCGCTACGCCTACGCGATCTGTCTGCCGAGCGATGCCCCGGGTCTCCGGTTCCAGTGCCGGGAAACCATGGACTACGGCCGATCGCACTATGACCACCCGCTCTCCTCGCGGTTCGAGGAGATGGACGCGGTGGTGATCTTCGACGATGTCTTCGTGCCGTGGGAGCGGGTGTTCCTCTACCGCGACGTCGCCCGCTGCAATGCCGCCTACCATCGGACCGGCGCGCTGGCCAACATGGCGCACCAGGTGCTGGTCAAGAACGTCGCCAAGACGGAATACCTTCTCGGGCTAGCTTCGCTGATCGTCGACTCGATCGCGATCGAGCAATTCCAGCACGTTCAGGAAAAGCTGGCCGAGATCTGGGTCAACCTCGAAACGATGCGGGCCTTTTTGGTGGCCGCCGAGGCGGGGGCGGAACTCGATGAGTTCGGGGTGATGAGGCCGGCCTGGGATCCGCTCGATGCCGCCCGGAATCTCTATCCCCGTCTCTACCCCCGGATGATCGAGATCATCCAGCAGCTCGGCGCCTCCGGGCTCGTGGCCATGCCGACGGAAGCTGACGTCAACGGCCCGATGGCCGAGGAGATCAAGCGATATTACCAGGCCGCGCGGATGGATGCCCTCGAGCGGATCCCGCTCTTCCGGCTGGCCTGGGACACCGCGATCTCGGCCTTCGGCACCCGGCAGGTGCTCTACGAGCGATATTTCTTCGGCGACCCGGTTCGGATGGCGGGCGCATTGGTGCAGACCCATGACCGGACGGTTTACATGGACCGGATCCGCGACTTCCTGAAACGCGCTCAGACCGACGGCGCGGCCGACTGATGGAGGTGGCCCTGCTTGGCACGCTGGCCTGCGAACAGATTATCGACGAAGACGCTCTCCATGATGCCCTTCGGACCCGGACCGTTGGCGGGGCCGTGATCGATGCCTGGTACCAGTACCCGACCCGGGATGATCTCACGGTGCGGCCCTCCCGGTTCCCGTTCCACCAACTTGACAATGTCTACATGACGCCGCATTCGTCTGCGTGGACTGTGGGGATGATCGACCGGCGGTGGCGGGAGATTGCCAGCAACCTGGGCCGCTTCGCACGGGGCGAGGCCCTCGACAATGTCGTTCACCAAGGGTGAGCCGATGACGTTCGATCCCGCGGTGTTCCGCCAGGCCATGAGCCAGCTTCCGACCGGTGTCGCAGTGGTGGCGCTCTCGGAGGAAGACCGGATCCACGCCATGACGGTGGGATCGTTCACCTCGCTGTCCCTCGATCCGCCGCTCGTGCTCGCCTGTATCGGAGGCCGGGCCCAGATGGCGCCGCTTTTCCAGAAGGGGCAGAGGTTTTCGGCCAACGTCCTTCGGGGAGACCAGCGCGCCTTGTCGACCTACTTCGCCGGATCGTGGCAAGGTGATGCTCCGCCGCCCCACCGGTTCCTTCACTGGGAGGGCAGCCCTCGCCTCGAGGGGTCGGTCCTGTCGCTGGCATGCCGGGTCGACCAAGTGGTCGAAGGGGGCGACCATCTGATCGTGATCGCCGGGGTTCAGGCGATCCATCTCGGGCTCACCCCGCGAACGCCACTGATCTTCTTCGACCGCCGCTATCACCAAGCCGACGCCGGAACCGGCGACCAGGCTCCGGACATCGAGGCCCAGGACGAGGGTCCCCAGGCTTTCTACGAGATCTGGTGAAGACCCCATAAACCGTTGGGACGTTGAGACGTGGCCGCATTGGATTCGATGATGTAGATTTGAGGCGTTAGGTTCCCTAGCTTGGCATAAAAGGATGGACTGGATGGCGTCTGACAACCGCACCGCGACCGTCGAGGACCCGGCCAGGATGGCCGAGTTCGATGCCCGCATTGACCGCGGCGAGACGATCGAACCGAAGGACTGGATGCCGGAGAAATACCGGAAACAGTTGACCCGGATGATGTCCCAGCACGCCCACTCGGAAGTGGTCGGGATGCTGCCGGAGGGCAACTGGATCACCCGGGCGCCGAGTCTCCGCCGCAAAATGTCGCTGATCGCGAAGGTCCAGGACGAGGGTGGGCATGGGCTCTACATCTACTGCGGTACCGAGACGCTCGGCGTCGATCGGTCGGAGTTGATCGATCAGTATCTCTACGGCACCGCCAAGTACTCCAGCATCTTCAACTATCCGACCCTCGCCTGGGCCGACATGGGTGTGATCGGCTGGCTGGTGGACGGCGCCGCGATCATCAATCAGACCATGCTGGCCCGCGCGTCCTACGGGCCGTACGCTCGGGCGATGGTCCGGATCTGCAAGGAAGAAAACTTCCACAAGCGGCAGGGCTACGAACTCTGCGCCACGCTCGCGATGGGCACCCCGGCCCAGAAGACGATGGTGCAGGAGTCGTTCAACCGGTGGTGGTGGCCGTCATTGATGATGTTCGGGCCCACCGACAAAGCCTCGCCCAACAGCGGCGATCTGCTCCGGTGGAAGGTCAAGCAGAAGGGCAACGACGAACTTCGCCAGCGGTTCGTGAACCTGACAATCCCGCAGGCGCAGGCGATCGGGATCACGGTGCCCGATCCGGATCTGAAGAAGAACGAAGCCACCGGCGACTGGGAGATCGGCACGATCGACTGGGACGAATTCAAGGCGGTGCTGGCCGGCAACGGTCCCTGCAACAAGGAACGGATCGACGCCCGGCGGAAAGCGCACGAAGACGGAGCCTGGGTACGGGACGCCGCGGTGGCCTACGCCGCCAAGCGGGCGCCCGCGGCCGGGCAGGCAGCCTAACGGAGCCGCGGGAATGACGACACCGACTGATGTGGGACAGTGGCCGCTCTGGGAAGTCTTCACCCAGCCCGGCGGCGGGAAACCGCACGAACACGCCGGTAGCGTGCACGCGCCGGACGCCGAGGTCGCGCTCCAGAACGCCCGGGACGTCTACGCCCGTCGAGGCGAGGCCGTGAGTCTCTGGGTCGTTCCGACCATCGCAATCACCGCCTCCGCCCCGGCCGATGCCGGGATGCTGTTCGATCCGGGCAACGACAAACCCTACCGGCATCCTCAATTCTACAAGACGCCGCGCGGTATCAAGGTCTTCTAGCATGAGCGCGCTGTTCGAGTACCTCCTCCGCCTCGGCGACGACCGGCTGGTGCTCGGCCACCGGAACGCCGAGTGGTGCGGGCACGGACCGATTCTGGAAGAGGACATCGCGATTTCCAACATCGCGCTGGATCTGACCGGCCAGGCCCAGCTGTTTCTCGAGCTGGCCGGCAAGGTCGAGGGCACCGGCCGGACCGCCGACCAGCTGGCCTATTGGCGGGACGAGAGCCAGTTCCGGAACCTTCAGCTGCTGGAATTGCCCCGGGGCGACTTTGCCTTCACGATGATGCGGCAGTTTCTCTTCTCGGCCTGGAGCCATTTTCTGCTCGAGGGGCTCACCCGGTCGAAGCACGAGGACCTGAAGGGGATCGCCGCCAAGGCCGCCAAGGAAAACCGCTACCATTTTCGCCATGCCAGCGAATGGGCGGTCCGGCTGGGCGACGGCACCGAGGAGAGCCATCGCCGGGCCCAGGCGGCGCTCGATCAGGCGTGGCCGTGGACCGGGGAGTTCTTCCTGGCCGACGACACCGATCGGCAGATGGCGGCCGAGGGGCTGGGGGTCGATCCGTCGGGACTCAAGGCGGCCTGGGAGCCGGTGGTGACCGATGTGATCGCCAAGGCGACGCTCATGGTGCCGACAGCGCCGATGCGGATGGCCGGCGGGCGGAAGGGCCGCCACACGGAGTTCCTCGGCCACATGCTGGCGGAGATGCAGATCGTGGCCCGGTCGCACCCGGGAGCCAGTTGGTAACCGCCGACTGGGTGATGGCGGTCCTTCACGAGGTGAAGGACCCCGAGGTTCCGGCGATCGATGTGGTGGAGCTCGGGATCATCCGGGGTGCGTCGGTCGAGGGCGACCGGGTGACGGTGACCGTCACGCCCACCTACTCAGGATGTCCGGCCACCAAAGTGATCGAGCAGGAGATCGAGGCCGCGCTCCACCGCCACGGGGTGGCGGATGTGCTGGTCAAGACCGTGTTCAGTCCGCCGTGGACCACCGACTGGATCCTGCCGGAGGCGCGGGAGAAGCTCCGGGCCTACGGGATCGCCCCGCCGGGGAAAGCGCCGAACGGCCTCGACCTGGTCACGTTAGGCGGGCCGACCAGGACCGTGGCCTGTCCCTATTGCGGATCCTCCAATACCACCGTCGAAAGCGAATTCGGGTCGACCGCCTGCAAGTCGATCCACTCCTGCCGGAACTGCCACCAGCCGTTCGAGCACTTCAAGGCGATTTAGCCGATCGGCAGGCCCGCTGAGCACTGACTATCGCCGCCGTATCTATGGCATCCCATGACGAGCGAGCAAGGTATGCCGCGGCCGCACGATCGGTCGTCACGGATGTGGATAGTCAACTCCGCCGGCGGTGGTTGTGCTCGCTGGCTGTAGCGATTCGCCGATCGATGGGCACGGTGCCACCGCCGGACGAGCAGCGCTGCCCAGTTCCGCAAGGAGAGTTCGGATGGTCTGATTGAGCCCTTGTCCAAGCAAACGTTCGGACTGACAATGGCCAACCATTGGGCGCAACGACTGCATCGGATGGATCGTTCGCATTGGAAGGCGACCGAATATCGCGCGCAAGAGCCCCGACCACGCCAGATACGGCGACCGTCGAGCTCAAGCTGTGCCGTCTGCCTTGCGGGTCATTGTGTGTCCGGTGCTCGGGATTCGCCCTCGAACGAGCCCGGTCAATTGAGGGCCGGGATGATATAATTCCGCATCAGCTGGAACGGAATGAACTCCGCTTGACCGGGGTTGTTGCCGGTGAATACGACGACTAGCTGTTGCGACGGAATCACAAAGATGAATTGCCCGGCGAGTCCCTGGGCGCTATAACCTGAGACCGGCTGACCGTTGATGGTCCAGGCATCGATCCACCACTGGAATCCATAGCTCGAGCCCGGAGCCTGTTTGGTGGTCGATTGGACCACCCAGAGCGAGTCGAGCAGCCGAGTCCCGCGCCAGCGGCCGAAATTGGCGTACAGCACGCCGAACTTCATCATGTCCCGCGGCCGCAAGTGCAGACCGCCGCCCGCATGCGTCAGCCCGCTTGGATACCGATACCAGAAGTAGCGTGGGATGCCGAGTGGTTGGAAAATCTGGCTGGCCGCATAGGTGTCGAGCGGCTGACCCGTTCGTCGCCTGACTAGCTCACCCAGCAAATGCGTGATGCCGCTGTTGTAGACGAACCGGGTCCCGGGGGCCGCGGCCAACGGCCTGGTGAGCAGATACGTCAGGGGGTCCGGACTCAGGTCCATCTTGCGATTGTCATTCGCGGGGTCGAGGTAGTCCGTGGTAAGCTCGTCCCACGCCAGGCCTGCCGACATGGTCAGCAGGTGCCGCACCGTCATGGCGGACAGGTCGGTGCTGGTTCGACCCGCATAGTCCTGAAAGTACTGGGCAATCTTGGCGTCGAGGCCTGGGATCGCGCCGCCCGCCAGTGCCATGCCGACCGCCGCCGACGTCACGGATTTCGATACCGAATAGATATCGTGAAGCGAGTCACGGGTGAACGCCCGATGGATCCCGTCCCAACGCATCGTCCCCGGGAAGTACTCCTCCATCACCAGGTCGCCCCTCCGGTAGACCAGTACCGAATGGATGTTGGGGACGGAGCCGTCGATGATTGAGCGCACCATCGCGGAAATCCGAACGGTGTCAACTCCGCGCCCCGTCGCGATCGCCCCTCCCAGGCCGTCGCCAAGGTCGGGCGGGGCCTGGTAGTGCCACGGCGCCGGCGGTGGTGGGGGTGGCGGCGGGGGAGGGAGCACCGAGGTTGGGCCGCCGGAGCAGGCCGCCATGGCCGCGATCATTGCTGGCCATCGACAACATCCCACCGACCGCCTCCTTAGCACGGCGGAGTCATCGAGGCGGCCTTTGCGATCATCGACCAATCATGTCCAGGGCGGACTAGGCCGACAAGTTGCCGTCGCACCGGCGATGAGGCCGCGGGGTAGTGTGCCGCCTCCTTGCGCCCGAATCAGGGCCGGCCGCCTCCGGGGTCGGCCCCGTTTGACACTTAGACATCCTGCCTATCGATAGGTAGAATGGCTTGGTATGAGCACCGACGACCGCCGCCGCATCGAGATCCTCCAGGGGATGCTCGACCTGGTCATTCTCAAGACGCTGGCTCACGAACCGCTCCACGGCTATGCCCTGGTCCAGCGGCTCCGGCTGGTGTCGGGGGACCGGCTCCAGATTCCGCAGGGCAGTCTCTATCCGGCGCTTCATCGGCTCGAGAACAAGGGATTCCTCAAGGGTGACTGGGCTCTTACGGCGACGGGCGATCGACAAGCTGGTGTTCGGGATGTCGCCGCGGGATCCGGTGGCGATCGGGGTGGCGGTGGCGGTGCTGGTGCTGGCCGGGCTCTCGGCAGGGGCGTTGCCGGCCTGGCGGGCCTCGCGACTCGATCCGGTGACGGCGCTCCGGAAAGAGTAGACACCCACCAACCGGGCAGCTGCCACGGAAACATGGACAGTGGGACCGGATGCGCCCTATCTTTGGGGGCCCCAACCAGGAGCTTCCGTGTGCGGTGGCAGGACCACATCTCCGTTGACCCGACCGTCTGCCATGGCCAGGCCTGCATCCGCGGCACTCGTATTCCAGTCGCCGTTGTCCTCGCGAACCTTGCGGCCGGATTGACGGCCGAGGAAGTTCGCCACAGCTATCCAAGCCTTTCGGCAGATGCGATCCCAGCCGCGCTGGGCTACGCCGCGGACCTCGCGCAAGAGCGAGTCGTTGCCTTGCCGGCTTGAGGACGCACCGTGCGTTGCAAGGTAGACGAGAACCTGCCCATTGAAGCTGGTGGCCTACTCCGTGGCATGGGTCATGACTGTCACACGGTCCACGACGAGGCCTTGCGGGGCGCGGCGGATCCGGTAATCAGCGACCGATGTCGGGCCGAGAACCGGGTCCGCATCACCCTCGACCTTGATTTCGCCGATATCCGAGCATACCCGCCCGGCTCGCACCCCGGCATCGTGATTCTCCGACCGAAGGAACCAGATCGCGACCGGGTGCTGAAGCTGCTGCAACGGATCGCGATCCGATTCGTGTCATCCACGGTCGATGGTTCGCTCTGGATCGTCGAAGAGAATCGAATCCGGATTCGGCGTTCCGACTCGCCCGACACCAAGAATTGAATCCTGCCATGGGCTCTCATCACGACCATTCGGCTCACGGCCACTCTCATTCGCCCGGCCACAGTCACGCGCCGGCATCGTTCTCGAAGGCCTTCGCCATCGGGACCGCGCTCAACCTGACGTTCGTCATCGTCGAGATCGTCTACGGACTCCGGGCTCACTCCCTCTCGCTGGTCGCCGACGCCGGTCACAACCTGGGCGACGTCCTCGGCCTGGTGCTGGCGTGGGTCGCGGCTACGCTGGCCACGGGTCTTCCCACCAAGCATCGTACCTACGGGATGCGGCGCTTTTCCATCCTTGCCGCGCTCGCCAACGCGCTCCTGCTGCTGATTGCCATTGGGGGGATCACCTGGGAAGCGATCGGCCGGTTCCGAGATCCCGAGCCCGTTGCCGGCGGGACGGTGATCGTAGTGGCCGCGATCGGGATCGTGATCAATACCGTCACCGCGCTGATGTTCATGCGGGGCCGGAAGGGCGACATCAACATTCGGGGCGCCTTCCTGCATATGGCCGCGGATGCGGCGGTGTCGGCCGGAGTGGTGGTGGCCGGCATCATCATCTGGCGGACCGGTTGGCTCTGGCTCGACCCGGCGGTCAGCCTGGTGCTCGTGGCGGTCATCGCGGTGGGCACCTGGGGTCTGCTCCGGGATTCGGCCAATCTGGCGCTGGACGCGGTGCCGCCGGGGATCGATCGCGGGGCGGTGGAGGCCTATCTGACCTCACTGCCCGGGGTGACGGCA
Source organism: Gemmatimonadota bacterium (assembly GCA_043751835.1). GTDB lineage: Bacteria > Gemmatimonadota > Gemmatimonadetes > Gemmatimonadales > GWC2-71-9 > SHZU01. Next base: position 10,626 of record JAYUZK010000053.1, read on the forward strand.
GTGCATGACCTCCATATCTGGGGGATGAGCACGACCGAGGCGGCGCTCACGGTGCACTTGATCAAGCCGGAAGTCGCTGACGACGATCACCTGCTGCTGGAAGTGTCGAAAGTCCTGGAAGGGCGGTTTCACATTCATCATGCGACGGTGCAGGTTGAGCGGGGTCACGGGCCGACGCCTTGCGCCCTCGAACCGGCCGAGGTGGTCTAAGGGTGCGTTCGGCGAAAGATCCTCAGCTTGGGTTCATCCGTCGCTGAATCGGGGAGGGCGAAGACCAGGAGGCCCCGCGACGGGAAGCCGAGGGGCGCGCCAAGCCCGGTCAAGGTACCGAGGTAGCTGCCGGTGGAGTCGAACAGATCGGTGCGGGGCGTTTCGTCGGGGAAGGTGCTGCGTTCCACCCAGAGCCGGCCGGTCCAGTCGATGGCGAGGCGCCGGATTGGCTGCAACGCCCGAGCTACGCCCCGCTTGGCGGCCAGCTCCTCAGCCGGTACCACACAATTCTTGCCACCAATGATCTTCCCCTCGGGAAAGAACCGGCGGACGGCCTCCACGGTCCCGGGCCGGCCGGCCACGTCCCGGCGAATGGTGTGGGTGAGCCGCCCGGCGTGGAAGAGATCGATTCGGTACTCGGCCGTCCGGCTCACCGCCGCCACGCTCCCGCGCGCCGTCCAGAGGAGTTCGGGGGCCAGCATGGGCGTCAGGCCCTCCATGCCGCTCCGGCAGAAAGGCAGCCAGCCAAGGCGCTCCGGGGTGTGCGCGGCCAGCGTAGCGGTGTCCGTGGCGGTTCGATAGCGGAGATGTTCGGGTTGGGTCCGTTCGCTGGTCTCCAGGGTATGGACCACGACCGTGTCGGCGGATGCCCGGGCCCCGCCAAAGAGGTCGTACCCCGCCAGGCGCAGGATCGGCAGAACCTCGCCATTCCAGCGGACCCGGACCAGCCCGGTCTTGGAGAAGTCCATGATGGCGACGGTCCCGTCGCCGGTGGCGCTGATGGCCACGCCCTGGCCGACTTCGCCCGGTCCGCTGCCTTGCCGGGTGAGGGTCCGGATCAGGTGACCGGCGGTATCGATGAGCTGGAGGCGCTGGCCGAACCAGGAGTCGAGCAGGAAGATGTGGCCGAGGGTGTCGGCGTCGACGGTGTATTCGGTGAGCTGGGCGAGGTCGATGCCGGAGCCGGGGCCGCCGATGGTGGCGATGGGGTCGAGCTGCCAGTCGAGGGGTCGGTCGGGGCCCGTGTTGTCGATCAGGATAACGCCGGCGCTGTCGCGGCGGAGAGTGGCAGGGGCCATGGATTCCGATCCGGAACGGCAGGCGAACAGCAGGAGTAACACGACAGCACTGCGGCGGCCCGCGGCCATGGCTACTCCTCCCGCGCTCCATCCGGCAGCTGCCCGGGGGGCGACCTGCTTTGCAAGGAGCCGTTCCGCGAAATCCAGCCGTTCCTCGATCTCGGCAAACCGCCTCTCCGCATCATCCAGCGCCCGCGATCGCCGCGCCACGTCTTCCATCAGCGCCTGCTGACCCTCGGCCAGCGCCTGCTTAGCATGCGGCGGCCTCAGGCCCACCGTTCGATGGTCTCGACCCACTTCGAGAGGAACGCGTTGGCCTGGAATCCGTCGAGCACGCGGTGATCGATCGTCAGTGTCACGTAGATCATCGGCCGGGCCACGATCCGGCCGTCGGCGTCGACCCGGGCACGCTGCTCCAGTTTGCCGACGCCGAGGATGGCGGACTGGGGCTGGTTGATGATGATCGGGGTGGCCACCAGGCTCCCGCTCACGCCGTGGTTCGAAATGGTGAACGTTCCGCCCTGGACTTCTTTCGGCGCCAGTGTCCCGGCGCGGGCCCGGGCAGTCAGGTCGCTCAGGCGCGACGCGGTGGCGGCGAGGTCGAGGGTCTGGGCCCGGTGAATCACCGGAACGATCAGCCCGCCCGCTTCGAGCGCGGTGCCGACGCCGACGTTGCAGTCGCTGAACAGCTCCAGCGCCTGGTCGTGCCACCGGCTGTTGACCTCGGGAACCGCCTGGAGCGCCGCGACCGACGCCTGGACGAAATACGCGGTGAACGTGGCGGTCTTGCCCGTGGCGTGCCGGTGCGCGATGACGGCGGACAGATCGGCCTCGAACACGGTGGTGACGTGCGGCGCCGTCGCCATGCTCTGGGTCATGTGCGTGGCGATGCTCTTCCGCATGGCCGAATGCGGCACCATCCGGCCGGCCGGCGCACCTGGCGCGGGTGCCTTGGCGGCGACGGCCTTCTCGACATCCTCGACCGTGATCCGGCCGCCGCGGCCGGTGCCGGCGATGGTGGTCGGGTCGAGGCCGTGCTCCTTGAGCAGGCGGCGGACGGCTGGGGCGAGCTCGGCGTCGACGGATTGGGGGGCGGGTGGGTGGGCGGATGGGCGGATGGGCGGATGGGTGGGGAGGGTGGCCGGCGTGGTGGGGCCGACCCTGCCTAACACTTCGCCTTGCTCGACCGGGTCGCCTTCGGCTTTGAGGATTTCAGTCAGCACGCCGTCGTGGGGTGCCGCAATCTCGACGGTGACCTTGTCGGTGGTGATTTCGAGCAGCGGTTCGTTGGCGGTCACGGCGTCGCCGGCGGCCTTGAACCACTTGCCCACGGTATTGGACGTTCCCTCGGCCTGGTCGGCGGGGAGGAGGATGTCGGTCAGGGCGGTCATGGCTTCAAGCTAACGGGACGCGTGATAGTGGCCGCGTATCGGGCGATCCGGCGGCAGGCTTCGCGGAGGCGCTCCTCGCTGGTGCCAAGCGTCATGCGAACGTGCCCCGCGCCGCTCGGTCCGAAGCCCTCGCCCGGCGTGACGGACACGCCCTCGGCGTCGAGCAGACCGCGGGCGAACCGCTTGCCGTCGAGGCCGGTGCCGCGGATGTCGGGGAAGACGTACATCCCGGCGTCCGGCATCCGGACGTTCAGGCCGGGGATACCGGCCAGCGCGTCAGCGACCGCATGGGCCCTGCGCTGATAGGACGCGCGGATCCGCTCGAGGTCCTCGCCACTTGACCCGACCGCCACGGCGCCGGCGTCCTGAATGAACTGGGCCACACCGAAGAACATCGCCCGGGCGAGGTGATCGAGGTGGCGGGCCAAGGCCAGCGGGGTGACGGCCCAGCCGCAGCGCCAGCCGGTCATCGCATGAGATTTCGACAGGCTTGAGATCAACACGCCGCGATCCATCATGCCTGGCAGCGACAGCGGACTCTGGTGCGGCAGGCCGAAGCCGAGCGAGGCGTAGACTTCGTCCGAGACGAGCCAGAGATCGTGTTTCCGGCACAACTCGGCCACCGCGGCCGCTTCATCGGCGGTGAGGCAGGCACCGGTCGGGTTGTGGGGGAAGTTGAGGATCACGCCGCGGGTCCGGGGCGTGATGGCCCGGGCGAGGGCGTCGGGTTCGAGGTGGAAACGGTTCTCGGGGCGGAGGGGGATCTGAACCATGCGCACTCCCGCAGCGCCGAGTACCGCTTGATAGGTGACGTAGGTCGGCTCGGCCACGATCACCTCGTCGCCCCGTTCGAAGAGGCACTGGCTCACCCCAAATAGCGCGGCCTGGGCGCCGGGGAAGATGGTGATCTGTTCGGGCACCACGGGGACGCCGATGGTCCGGGTGGTGTGTTCGGCGATGGCTGCGCGGAAGTGCGGTTCGCCGCCGATCGGGGAATAATGGGTGCGGCCACCGGTCAGGGCTTCGATCGCGGCGGCCCGGATCGGGGCGGGGGTGTCGAAATCGGGGTCGCCGATCGAGAGCAGGATGATGTCGTCGCCCTGGGCCTGGCGCTTGAGGGCCAGATCGTGAACGATCCAGGCGTCGGAGCCCTCGCCGGCGATCCGGTTGGTGAGATGGGAGTAGCGCATCGGTCGAGTCACGGCAGGGCCAGGATCGAGTCCACGGCGGCGATCGTCAGGTGACGGCGTGACAGCATGGGGGATCCCCGGAGGTTGAGGTCGAGCCCGAGCGGGCTACCTTAATTGTACACGATTCTTCGACGCTGGCACGGGAGGGATCAATGCGGGCAATTTCGGCCCGTTTGGGCCTGATGGTGGTGCTGGCCGGCGGGTGCGTCCCGGCCAAGGCGCCGGCGCGCTCAAGCTTGTGATCGCCGCGGTGCCGGCGAAGCAATAGGAGGCCATCGTGGACGCTCGCGCGTTGTATCGGGACTCGCTCGTCTGGGACATGGTGTTCATCTACGAGCCCGACATGGGGAACGCCGCCAACCTGTTCGATCGCTATCGGGCGGCGGGTGTCAACTTCATTTCGGTGCATCCGGCCGGTGATCGCCACAACATCGGCGAAGCGATGAAGCGGATCGCCCGGTGCCGGGCGGATATTCTGGCCCATCCGAACGCGGTGCTGGTCGAGTCGGTGGATGACATTCTCACGGCCAGGGCGCAGGGCAAGCTCGCGGTGGGCATTCACCTCGAAGGCTTCCGATGCCTCGAGCGGGACCTCAACATGGTCGAGGTCTACTATCAGCTCGGCGTTCGTTTCGTTCATCCGATCTTCAACCTGAACAGCGAAATCGGCGGCGGCTGCGCCGATCGGCACGAAACCGGGCTCACCAAGCTCGGAGTCCGGATGGTCGAGGCGATGAACAAGGTTGGGATGCTGGTGGACGGGGCCCATGCCGGCTATCGGTCGACCCTCGACATGATGGAGGTGTCGGCCGACCCGGTGATCTTCAGCCACCTGGCGTGCTACGGCGTCCATCCCCACATGCGGAACGTCCGCGACGATCAGATCAAGACCTGCGCCGGCAAGGGCGGCGTGATCGGGATCACCGGCGGCGGATTCTATCTCGGCGAGGTGACGCCGGAGCGGTACTTCAGGCACCTCGACTATGTCGCGCAGATGGTGGGGCCCGATCATGTCGGCGTCGGGCTCGACTATCTGGACGATCCGGCGCCGCTGGTGGCTTTCATCGAGGCCCGGCCCGACGAGTGGCCCGGCAAGGAGCAGGGTGCGTGGGAGCCGATGGCGTTCTTCCCGCCGGACCGTCTTCCCGATGTGGCTGAGCTGATGCTCAAGCATGGATACACCGAAGATCAGATCCGGAACGTACTGGGCGGGAACTGGCTCCGGATCTGTCGTCAGGTCTGGAAGTGACCGTTGCCCTGACCGAGTACGATCGCTCGCTGCTGGCGGGCGACAAGGGCCCGGCGGCCCGGATGGCGATGTCGATCCTGACGCGGATGGCAGATGTCGGCGATGCGCGGCACCTGATGGACATCACAGCCGCCCACATCGATTCGGCCCTCTACATGGGCGAGGCCACGCTGGCCTTTGCCGAGCGGCTCGCGGGGATGGGCGGCAAGGTCGTGGTGCCTGCCACGCTCAACGTGAGCGGGCTCGACGAGCACGGGTGGCGCGACTGGCCGGTGCCGCCGGACTATGCGGCCAAGGCGCATCGCCAGATGGTGGCATATCAGACGCTCGGCTGTGTCCCGATGTGGACCTGCGCCCCGTATCAGACCAAGCAGAGGCCGGTATTCGGGCAGCAGATCGCGTGGGGTGAGTCGAACGCCATCTGTTTTGCCAACTCCGTGATCGGGGCGCGGACGGAGCGATACCCGGATCTGCTCGATATTTGCGCCGCCATTGCCGGCCGCGTTCCGGCGGCGGGGCTTCATCTCGACAAGAACCGCGGCGGGCAGGATCTGATCCGGCTCAGCGGGATCCCGACGTCGCTGATGGCCGAGGACGGGTTCTATCCGGTTCTGGGCCACCTGGTCGGCAAGTTTGCCCAGGAGCGGATTCCGGTGATCGAGGGGCTCGAGGGGACTCCGACCGAGGACCAGCTCAAGGCCCTTTGCGCCGCGACCGCCTGCTCCGGGGCCGTCGCGCTGGTGCATATCGTGGGCGTGACGCCCGAGGCACCGACCCTCGGCGCGGCATTCCGCGGCAAGGTGCCGGAGCGGACCCTCACGGTCACGTTCGACGACCTCCGGGCCGCCCGGCGCGAGCTCACGACGGTGACCGACGCCAGCCTCGACATGGTGGTCCTCGGCAGCCCCCATTTCTCGGTAGCGGAGTTCCGGGCCCTGGCGCCGCTCCTGGCGGGGCGGCAGCGCAACCCCAAGGTGGAGTTCCTGGTGACGACCAGCAGGTTCATGGCGGCGCTGGCCAAGGCTGACGGCCTGCTCGCGCCGCTCGAGGCATTCGGCGGGCGGGTGTCGGTGGATGCTTGCATTCTGACCATGCCGATGCTGAGCCCCACAACCAGGACCCTGATGACCAACTCCGCCAAATACGCCTATTACTCACCGGGTCTGTTAGGCACCGGGGTCGCGTTCGGGAGCACCGCCGACTGCGTTGAGTCGGCGGTCCGGGGCGTCGTCGTCCGGGATGAGTCCTCATGGAACGGGTGATCCTCGGCCGGATGGTGGTGGCGGGCACCGCGTCGGGCCAACTGCTGTTTGCGGACCAGCCCCTCAGTTTCTGGGGCGGGTACGACCAGAAGACCGGCGAGGTGATCGATCGGCGGCATTCGCTGTCGGGCGCGATTGCCGCCGGACGGATTCTGGCGGTGCCTGCTTCCAGGGGATCGAGCACCACCTCGGCGGTACTCCTCGAGGCTGCTCTCGCCGGCACCGCCCCGGCTGCCATCGTGACGGCTGGTCCGGATCGGTTCCTGGCCCTGGCGTCGATCGTGGCGGAGGAAATGTTCGGCAAGCCGGTGCCGATGGTTTCGTTGAGTGCCGATGAGTTTGCCTCGCTCCGGGGGGCGACCCAGGTTGCGGTTCTTCCCGATGGCGTTATCCGGATTTCCGCCTGACCAGGCCGCTCCCTTGACCGTGGGCCTTAGCCGGTCAGGTTTGAAGCCGTGACCACGCTTCCCGTTCCACCCGCCCTCCCGCCGGAAGAGATCCGCCGCCGCGATCAGGCGGCCAAGCTGCAACGCCTCAAGGTGATGCGGCGCTGGGCCACGGGGCTCCTTGGTTTCTTCGCCGTCCTGTTCGTCGTCACGCTGCTGCTGGAGCGGAGCCACCCGTGGCTTGCCGCCGTTCGAGCCACCGCGGAGGCGGCCGTGGTGGGTGGTCTGGCGGACTGGTTTGCCGTGACGGCTCTCTTCCGGTACCCGTTAGGCATTCCGATTCCTCACACGGCGGTCATCCCGAATCAGAAGGACCGGATCGGCCGGGTGCTGGGCAACTTCGTTCAGAGCCATTTCCTTTCGCGCGACGTGGTGTCGTCCGAGCTCAAGCAGCTCAAGCTGGCCGATCGGGTGGCCAAGTGGCTCAGCCAGCCGGAGAACAGTCGCCAGCTGGCGACCCAGGTGGCCAACGGGCTCGCCCAGGTCATCACCGCGCTTCCCGAGGAGGAAGTTCGCCGAGTGCTGGCCGATAGTGCCGAGAAGCGGATTCAAGGCACCCGGTTTGCGCCGCTCCTC
>JAYUZK010000054.1:0-2744 GCA_043751835.1 Gemmatimonadota bacterium
GACTTGGGTTGGCCGGCCTGGTCGCCCTGGAGGCGAATTGACACGGCGAACGTGTCGGCTGGACCCAATCGTGTGGGCATGCCGAGTTGCCCAATCCCCAGCCGACTCCCCAGATTGTGGCCATGCCTGCTTCGGTCCACCGGTTCACGGTCGATGAAGTCGACGGCCTTGTTCAACGGGATTGCGCCTGAGGGCTCTGGGAACCATGCGTGCCATTCCGACCCTGTGCTGCCTCGTGCTCGCCGCCAAGTCCGCCGCCGCCCAGCGTGCGGATCTGCTTCAGCGGATGGGCGTTGCCGACCTCGCCACGATGGAGCGGATGATCATGGTGCCGATGCGGGACGGGGTCCGGCTTTCCACCGCTGTGATCCGCCCCCGCGTCGGCGACAAGCTGCCGACGGTTCTGGTCAGGACCCCGTACCTCAAGGAAGGCGAAGTGCGCAGCCCGCTCTTCGCCCGGCTGGTGCGCGAGGGCTACGCGGTCGTGATCCAGAATGAGCGCGGAACCGAGTGGTCCGAGGGAACCCATCGATTCCTTGCCGGAGCGCGGACCGATGGATACGACGCGCTGACGTGGATTGCCGCGCAGCCGTGGTCGAACGGGCGGGTCGGGACGATCGGCTGCTCTTCGAGCGCCGAAGACCAGCTGGGTCTGGCCGCGATGAATCACCCGGCCCACCGGGCGATGATCCCGATGTCGGCGGGGGCAGGGATCGGCGCGATTCCGGGGGTGAGTTCCCAGGGCCTCTTCTACAAGGGCGGTGTTCCGCAGCTCGGGCCGTGGGCCGGGTGGTATGTCGGCTCGGGCCACGCCAATCGGCCGAAGCTCCCCGCCGGTATCTCCCAGGACGAGCGGATCCGCCTCGCGGACTTCTACTCCTCCGACCCGAAGCCCGAGGCCGAGCGCTACGGGGTCGGTTCGGTGAGCGGCGCCATTCGGGGCGACAGCACGCTCGGCGTTCTCGGCTATCTCCCGAGCCGAGACGTACTCCGGGCGTCCGGTGCGCCCGAGACGGACTTCGACACGTTCATGACGATGTCCCCGACCGACGTGCGGTGGCTTGCCATCGATTTCATCCGGGATGGCGACAAGCCCAAGGTGCCCGCGCTCCACGTGAACGGCTGGCACGATGTCGGCGCGTTCGAGACCGTGAAGTTGTTCGAGTATCTCCGGGATGTGCCGAACCAGTACCTGATCATGGCGCCCACGGCCCACTGTGCCATGACCCGCGCCACCGCCGACTACAAGACCGGCGAGCGGCCGATCGGCAACGCCAGGCTTCCGTATGACGACCTGTTCGTGCAATGGTTCGATCACTGGCTCAAGGACACGCCGAACGACGTGCTGAAGCGGCCGAGGGTGCAGGCGTTCCTCGAAGGGGCCAATGGGTGGAAGACCTACGATGCGCTCCCGGTGCCCGGCGCCAAACCGGTGAAGCTCTTCCTGCAGAGCAACGGCCGGGCGCAGGGCTTGAAGGGCACCGGCCGGCTGACCCTTGAGGCCCCCGGTGAGCAGCCGGCGGACACGGTCGTTTCGGATCCGATGCATCCGGTGCCGTCGCGTGGCGGTGGTTGCTGCGACCGGGACGCCGTGCGGGACCAACGCCAGGTCGAGGCCCGATCCGACGTGCTGATCTACTCGACCGATCCGCTCAAGGACGGCATCGCCGTGATGGGCGACGTGAAGGTGATGCTCTACGTGTCGTCCTCGGCGCTGGACACTGACGTGGGGATCAAACTGGTTGACGTCTATCCGGATGGCCGGGCGTTCAATCTCTACGACGCGATGCAGCGGCTCCGCTATCGTGAGGGGTACGATCGCGCCGTTCCGCTCGAACCCGGGAAGGTTTATCCGGTGGAGATCACCGGACTGGTGGCCGGCAATTACTTCGCGCCGGGGCACCGGATCCGAATCGAGGTGGCGGGGTCCAACTTCCCGAACTTCGAGCGGAATCTCCAGACCGGCGGCAACAATTACGACGAGACCCGCGGCGTCGTGGCGATCAACCGCGTTCATCACGCGGGCGGGAAGGCGTCCTACATCGAGTTGCCGACTGTGCCACGCTGATTCGGGCTCAGCGGTGATTTGGCCATCGTTGCGGAAAGCGGGTTACCGCCGGTGAGTTGCCACACGCCATCGTGTGAGCATGCCGAGTTGCCATTTCCCGAGCCGAGTCCCCAGATTATGGCCATGCCTGTTTCGGTCCACCGATTCACGGTCGACGAGGTCGACGCGCTCCCCGACGACGGGAACCGCCACGAGGTTCTGGACGGAGTGCTGCTGGTGACTCCGGGCCCGGGCTTACCCCACCAGACCGTGGCGACTCAGCTTGCGATTCGGCTGGGTGCCTTTCTTGCCGCGGAGCCCGAGTTGCTGGTATGGGCGCCGGGCGGGGTGATCCGACGCCCATGGGTGCAGCTCCAGCCCGACGTGCTGGTCGGAAGCTGCCCATTCGGGGAGCCCCGATGGGAGAACGTCTGCGACCACTGGCTGGCGGTCGAGGTGTCCGGTACCGGGTCCCGCGTCTACGATCGGGACTACAAGCGGGACGGATACCTCGCCCTCGGCGTCGAGGAGGTTTGGCTGGTCGATCTTCGGGATCAGCGGGTGCTGGTTTCCCGGCGTGAGGGCCCGAAGGACGTGCCCCACGACAAAGAACTCGTCTGGCGCTCCCCTGCCGGGCGAGTTCTGACGCTCGATGTGGCCGGACTGTTCAGTGGCCTGGTGTTCAATGGCCCGGAGT
>JAYUZK010000055.1:0-6334 GCA_043751835.1 Gemmatimonadota bacterium
GTGTCACTTACCTGGCCGCCGGATTCCACGTAGAACGGGTTCTCCTCCAACACCAGTTCGACCCGACCCGCCTCTTCCCGGAACGCCAGAATGCGCGACTCGGCCTTGATGGCCCCGTAGCCGACGAACCGCTGGGTGCCGGTCGCCACCTCCTGCCAACCATCTTCGCTCGACCGCGTCGCGCCACCCGAGCCGCCCGACGCGGCCGCCTGCGCTGCCCGTGACCGCCCCCGCTGCTGGTCGAGGGCCCGCGCGAACCCGGGGTGGTCCACCGACACGCCCCGTTCCGCGGCGATCAGCTCCGTGAGATCGATCGGAAACCCGAAGGTGTCGTAGAGCCGAAAGGCCTCGTCGCCGCCGATGGTGCGGGCGCCGGAACCGAACAGATCATCGAGCCGCTTGAGCCCGCCTTCGATCGTCTCGAGGAACCGGGACTCCTCCTGCTCCGTCACCGACCGGATGAAATCCCGCTTCGCGGCAACCTCCGGGTAGGCCTGCCCCATCAGATCCACCACCACACCGGTGAGCGGCGCCAGGGTCGGCTCCCTCCGCCCGAGCAGCCAGGCGTGCCGAACCGCGCGGCGGAGGATCCGGCGAAGGACGTATCCCCGGCCTTCGTTGCTGGGGTAGACCCCGTCGGCCATCAGGAAGGACACTGCCCGCGCGTGATCGGCGAGCACCCGGTATGACGCGCCTGGGCCCGCCATCGACCCCGGATACGGCCGGCCGACCAACCCGCCCGCCGCATCGAGAATCGGACGGAAGAGATCGGTGTGGAAGTTGTCGTCGCCGCCCTGGAGCACGGCCGTGATCCGCTCGAGCCCGGCGCCGGTATCTACCGACGGCCGGGGCAGCGGGGTCAGCGTGCCATCCGCGGAGCGGTCGAACTGCATGAAGACCAGATTCCAGATCTCGAGAAGCCGCCCTGCCTCGGCTCGCTCCTCGAACTCCGCCTGGCTGTAGTGCTTCGGCGAGGAGCCGGGCTTCCAGTCGAGATCCACGTAGATCTCGGAGCACGGACCGCACGGCCCCGTGTCGCCCATCTGCCAGAAGTTGTCCTTGTCGCCGAGTCCATAGACGGATCCGGCCGGGAGCCCGGTGATATCGATCCAGAGCTGGCGCGCTTCGGCGTCGGTGTGATGGACCGTGCACCGGAGTTGATCGGGATGAAGCCCGAGATAGTCCGTCGAGCTGACGAACTCCCACGCGAAGGCAATTGCCTCGCGCTTGAAGTAGTCGCCGAAGGAGAAGTTGCCCAGCATCTCGAAGAAGGTGTGATGCCGCTTGGTGAGCCCGACCTGTTCGAGATCGTTGTGCTTCCCGCCGGCCCGGACGCATTTCTGGCAGCTGGTGGCCCGGCGGTAATCCCGGTGCTCCTGGCCGAGGAAGGTCCTTTTGAATTGGACCATGCCGGCATTGGTGAACAGCAACGTGGGATCGTCCGCCGGCACCAGGGAAGCGGAGGGCACTTCCCGGTGGCCGTGGCGGAGAAAGTAGTCGAGGAACAGCCGTCGAATGTCGTGCGCTTGCATCCCGGGAATATACGGCGGGCCCCGCCCGCCGCCGAGGGCCGGCACTACAGCCCTTTGACCAGTTGCACCACGGCCGAACCGGTGAATCCCCGGCGGGCCAGGAACGCGACGACCCGCCGAATCCGGTCCGGTCGAGGCAGGCCGGCCAGCTGAGCCGACCGCTTCCGCGCCAGCACCAGCAGTTGCTCCGAACTGGTCTCGGCGGATACCTCCTCGGCCAGGACCCGGTCGGCCACAGTGCCGTTGACGCCCTGGATCGAAAGTTCCCGCCGGAGCCGAGCGGGCCCCCGGCCCCGAGCACTTCGGGTCTGCACGAAATGCCGGGCAAAGCGCTCATCGTCGAGATACCCCAGCTGCTCTGCCCGCTCGAGCGCCGCCTCCACGACGGGCCGGGCGTGGCCCTTCAACACCAACCGACGGCCGAGGTCCTTTCGGGCATAAGGCCGCCGCCCCAGCAGGCCGATCGCAATCCGATAGGCGGCGTGCTCGTCCACCGCCTGGAGCAGCCGCTCCCCGGCGGCCGCCTCGATCACCGACCCCACAGTGAGGCCCTCGCGCCGGGCGGCTTCCATTGGCACGATCAGAGCCGCCCGCCCCCGGACCATCAGGCGGACGGCCCCCTCTCGGCGGGGATCGGGTTCGATCCCCTCAATCGGCTCAGTCGGAATCAGCCTCATCCTCTTTCGCTCCAACTCCCGCTTCCGCGCCCGCCCCAGCGCCAGCGCCCGGCTTCACGCCGAGCCATTCCCTGACCTTCAGCTCGATTTCGGCGAGCATCACCTGATTGTCGCGGATGAAGAGCTTGGCGTTTTCACGGCCCTGCCCGATCCGCTGATCCCCATAGGAGTACCAGGCGCCCGACTTCTGGATGATGTTGGCCTCGGAGGCGATGTCCACCAGCAGGCCGCTATGGCTGATGCCCTCGTCGAACAGGATGTCGAACTCGGCCTGCTTGAACGGCGGGGCCACCTTGTTCTTCACCACCTTCACCCGAACCCGGTTCCCGATCACGTTCTCGCGTTCCTTCACCGGGCCGATCCGCCGGATGTCGAGCCGGAGCGACGCGTAGAACTTGAGCGCCTTGCCGCCGGTGGTGGTTTCCGGATTGCCGAACATCACGCCGATTTTCTCGCGAAGCTGGTTGATGAACACCACCGACGTGTTGGAGCGGTGGATCGCGCCGGCCAGCTTCCGGAGCGCCTGGCTCATCAGCCGGGCCTGCAGCCCCATGTGGCTTTCGCCCATTTCGCCTTCGATTTCGGCCTTCGGCACCAGGGCCGCGACCGAGTCGATGACCACCAGATCCACCGCGCCGGACCGAACCAGGATCTCGACGATCTCGAGCCCCTGCTCCCCGGTGTCCGGCTGGGACACCAGCAAGCCGTCCACATCCACCCCCAGCCGCCGGGCGTAGTCGATATCCAGCGCATGCTCCGCGTCGACATACGCCGCGACCCCGCCGGCCTTCTGCACGTTGGCCACCAGATGGAGACACAGGGTGGTCTTGCCCGACGACTCGGGGCCGTAGATCTCGGTGATCCGGCCGCGGGGCACTCCGCCCACGCCGATCGCCGCGTCGAGATTCACCGCTCCGGTCGGGATCACCCCGATCCGCTCCTTGATGGCATCCGTCCCCATCCGCATGATCGACCCCTTGCCCAGCTGCTTTTCGATCTGGGCGATGGCCAGGTTCAGCGCCTTGCGGCGTTCGACGACGTGGCGCGTTTCTTCAACGGGAGGCATTGCAACGACCCTTTCGGGTTTGAGGTGACTCACCAGGCGGCCCGGCAGACGCCGGAGTACCAAAGTGACTTGTTTTGCTTCACAAGGATATCTTATGCAAGCTAATACCGAACATTATCCGAAACAAGGGGGCATTTTTTCACTTTCTAACAGACCGCCAGGCGTCTTCGATGTGGACAACATGTGGAAAACCCGCATCCGCCCAGGTCACTTCCATCACGTCAAAACGGTACTGGTCCGAGGCTGAACCGTGGCGGGCCACCCAGAGTTGGGCCACCAGCTCGACGACCCGCCGCTTCTTCCAGCCGACTGACTCCCGGCCGGTGCCGAACTGGCCCCCTTCCTGGCGCCCCTTCACTTCGACGAAGACCAACAGGCTTCCCCGCCGAGCGATCAGGTCGATGTCGTGGTGGCCCCACCGGAACCGGTGAGCCAGGATGGTCCAGCCTCGCGACTCGAGGTCCTGCGAGGCGGCGAGTTCGCTGGCAAGGCCCCGCCGGTGGCGGGGATCCCGCCACTCGTGCGCCGGCCGGATCACATTGGGTATGAGCATGGCCCAACAATCGCCCGGACGGGCGGGACCGTGGTAACCGTTTCGATGCGAGGTGGCGCGAAAAAACGGTGGGGCTAGCCGCAGTATTCGTCGAGTTGGTCGAACGAGATCAACACTTCCCGCGGCTTGCTGCCATCCGGGGGGCCGAGGATGCCGGCGGCGTGGAGTTGGTCGATGATCCGGGCGGCGCGCCCGTAGCCGATCCGCATCTTCCGTTGCAGGAGCGAGGTGGATCCGCCCTGGTTCTGAAGACAGTGTTCAGCAGCTTCCCGGAACACTTCGTCCCGGTCGGCGCCGTCCGCTCCGTCGGGCCCGCCCGCCGCCTCCGACTCCTGGGCCCGGATGAACGCCAGGATGTCGGCCTCAGCCTGCTCGGCCACCTCGGCAGCCCGGCGCGCCGTCCTTCGCGCTTCGAACCAGGCCATCACGCCTTCGGTCTCCTCCGTGCCGATGAAGGCGCCCTGGATCCGCATCGGCTCACTCTTGCCCGGCGGGAGGAACAGCATGTCACCATTGCCTAACAACGCCTCGGCACCGTTCTGATCGAGGATGGTCCGGCTGTCCACCTTCGAGGCAACCCGGAACCCGACCCGGCTCGGAAAGTTGGCCTTGATGAGACCGGTCAGCACGTTCACCGATGGTCGTTGGGTGGCGAGAATCAGGTGGATCCCGATCGCGCGGGCCTTCTGGGCGAGCATGGCAAGCGGCGTTTCCACCTCGGCGGCCACGGTCATCATCAGGTCCGCCAGTTCGTCCACCACGATCACGATGTAGGGGAGCACACCCTCGGTGTACTGCTCCTGCATCGGCGGCTCGGGTGGGGTCGTCTCGATCTGGGCTGCGATCTCCTTGAGGCTCGCCTTGTCCGGCACCGGATTCCTGAGTGGCTTCCCGTCGTCCACCTTCCGGTTGAAGTCGGCGATGTTGCGGGACCCGTTGGCATGGAGCAACCCGTAGCGGCGGTTCATCTCGTAGACGGCCCACTTGAGCACCCGGGCCGCGTCGTTGTTGTTGGTGACGACCTTGTGGCGGAGATGGGGCAGGTCGTTGTACATCGAGAGCTCGACCATCTTCGGGTCCACCATCAGGAACCGGAGGTGCTTGGCCGTGTACTTGTAGACCAGGCAGCTGATGATGGCGTTGATCGCCACGGACTTGCCGGTACCGGTGGCGCCGGCGATCAGGAGGTGGGGCATCTTGGTAAGGTCGGCGATGACGGGCTTGCCCTCGAGATCCCGGCCTAACGCCACCGGGAGGAGCGCCGTGGACCGCTCCCATTCCTCCGACTCGATCATCTCCCGGAGGGTTACCATCTTCGGGGTCGGATTCGGGACCTCGACGCCGACGGCACCCCGGCCCGGAATCGGCGCGACCCGGATGCTGGTGGCCCGCATCGTGATGGCGAGGTCGTCGGCGAGCGAGATGATCCGGCCGGCTTTGACCCCCGGTGCGGGCACCACTTCGAACTGGGTCACCACCGGCCCGCTGGTCCGGCCCGCAATATGGCCGTCCACTTTGAACGTCCGCAGGGTCTCCATCAGCGAATGACCCAGCTTGTCGAGCAGAGCCTGGTCACCGGCCACATCCTGCAGAGGCGGCGAGTGAAGCAGTTCGACGGGCGGAAGCTCGTCCTCGGCCCCGGTCGGCACCACCTCGCCCCCTTTGGCCGGCTTGGGAGGCTTCGGCGGCTTCTTCCTGGGCGCCCACTCAGCGGTCCGCTCCGGTTCAAGCACTTCGGCTTCCGCCTCGGCCACCGGCGGGATGCCCGAGACCTTGGACACCCGGGTCGCCTTGGGCTCCAGCAGGATGGCCTTCTCCGGTTTCACCCCCGCGGTCTTTTCGAGCCGTCGGAGGGGGTGCCAGGCGAGCGTCAGGATGGTGAGGGCCGAAACCGAGAGGAAAGCGAGCAACACTCCGCCGGGCTGCCCCACCAGACCCACGACCCCGTACGCCATCAGCCCGGGCACCAGTCCCGTGGCACGAGCCCAGCCGGCCCAGTCCTCCATCCGCGGATCGAAGGCGGCCGGCGCGGCCTCCGTGAGCACCCCAACTGTGAACGGGACGATCAGTGAGAGGCCGAGCACCAGGATCGCCGCCCGCTTCATGTCGAGCCGGGGGAGCCGGTCAAACCCCGCCAGGGCCAGCGCCACGCCCAGCACCGGCAGCCCCACCGCGCCGGAACCGAGTGCCCGCCAGAGAAAATCGCCCAAGGCCCGCCCAAGCGCCCCGGTCGGAACGTTCCGGACCAGGCAGAGCCCGAGGAAGATCCCGATCATCAGCGCCGACAGGGCGCTGAGACGGCGGCGGTCCTGAGGGCTCATGCTGGCTGCGCCAACTGGAGGCGGCGGTCGTGGAACATCGGGAGCACCGGATAGCGATCCTGTTTGGCGGCCTCCGCCACGTCGGCAGCCATCCCGATCGACTCGAGGTGGCGGCCCGCGGCCGACCGGGTGAGTGGGCGGTCCCAGCGACCTCGGTAGTGGCGGACCAGGTCCAGGGTGGCCAA
>JAYUZK010000056.1:0-5664 GCA_043751835.1 Gemmatimonadota bacterium
GTGGCGGCGTCGTAGTTGTTGAGCCAGCGGCCGAAGTCTTCCACCGTGGTATGGATGCCGCCGGCCCCCATGATCGCGCCGTCGTAGTTGTTGCGCTGGACCCGGTAGCTTTTTTCGTTAGGCGAGTAGCTCTCGGCCAGGTTCGGGATGACGGCGGCGCGGTCCACCAGAAAGCGGGTGTCCCGCATGCCGAGAGGCCCGAAGATCCGCTCTTCGGCGAACTGCGCCAGCGTTTTACCGGTGAGCCGGTAGACCGCCTGGGCGGCCAGGATCCACCCGGTGTTGGTGTAGAGGTAGCGCTCGCCGGGCTCGTAGTTCGGTTCGGCCGCGTGGGTGATGATGTTGAGCGCGTCGACGGTGTCGCCCGCAAAGGTCCGCCCGGTCTGTCCCCACATGCTCCAGAGATCGCGGAGCCCGCTGGTCTGGCTCAGGGCCCGCCGCCAGGTGATCCGGTCGGCGTAGGCCGGCATCTCGGGGAAGATCGTTCGGATCGGATCCTCGAGTGAGAGCTTGCCGTCCTTCTCGAGGAGCAGCATCGCCATCGCGGTGAACTGCTTCGAGATCGAGCCGACGTCGAGGACCGTGCGGGGCGAGATCGGGACGCTGTGCTCGAGGCTGGCCAGGCCGTAGCCGCGGGCGTACCGGATCGCCCCGTCCTGATAGACCCCGAGGGCGCAGCCGGGGGTGTCGGTCCGGTTGAAGGCCCGGAAGACGCTGTCGGCGCGGACGGCCTTGTCGTCCCGGGCGCCGATCAGGTACTGGGCCGAGGCAGGGCTCGGCAGGGCGAGGGCAACGAGAGCCAGGAGGTGTCGGCGCATGGGTTCGGCTGGATAAGGGTGATTGAAGATGATCTGGCTAACTCGGACCGATCTCGACGAAGGTGGCGTACGTGCTGGGACTCGGCGGTTCGGCTCCCCGGTCCGCCAGGCCCTCGAGGTGGAAGCCGACCGCCTGCTCCATTCCGGCTTCGACCTCCGCCGGCGAGGAGCCCGTGGCAACGCACCCGGGCAGGTCTGGTGAGTACGCCGAATATCCCGTCTTCGTCCGTTCCACCACTACGAGGAGTTTCATCGTTCGACCGCTACGAAATGACGTGAAACCGCCGGGCCCGCTCCCGGACTCCGGCGCTGTCGTCGAGTTCCCCGAGGGCCGCGAACGGGAGCGCGTCCTTGGTGGCGGCAGTGATCGCGCCGGTCGCCTTGATCTCCTGCAGGGCCCGCCGGACTGCGCCGAGGGCGATCATCCCGAAGTCGAGGAAGGCGGCGAACGCCACGTTGACGGCTTTCATCTCGGCCACGGTGCCGCCGATCGACATGATCGGCTTCTTCACCACCGCGTAGGCCTCCTTGTTCTCGGCCATCGGGAGGGCGGGGAACCAGAACGCGTCGGCGCCCGCTTCGGCGTAGGCCGCCGCGCGGTCCATCACCTCGGTCTTCGAGCGGCCTTCCCGCAAGCCCACGGAGGCGATCAGCAGGACGAAATCGGGGTCGTGCCGGGCGTCGACGGCGGCTTTGATCTTGTCGACCATTTTGCCGAGCGGGACGAGATCGCCCTTCGGCGCGCCGAGGTGGGGATTCAGGTCGGCGTCCTCGATCAGGGCGGCGGAGATTCCAGCGCGTTCGCAGAGCTGGATGCCGCGGTGGACGTGCATCGCGCTGCCCTTGCCGTCCTCGAGGTCGAGCAGCACGGGGATGTCGACGCCGCCGGCGATCGGGGCGGCCACGGCGAGGAGATCGGAGAGCGTCACCAGCCCGACGTCCGGGATGCCGAGGGCGCGGGAGGGGGCCTGGCCGGAAACGCAGAGGAAGGGGAAGCCTTCCTGGACGGCCAGGCGGGCGGAGAGGAGGTTCTCGATCACCGGGGAATAGAACGGCTCGCCGCGGAGGAGCTGGCGGAGGGCGGCGGCGCGGGTCCGGGCTTGGGCGGGGGCAACGGGATGGGCTGTCCCGATGACGGGGACGGTGGCGACGGCGCCCGCGGCGAATGCGGAGGCGGACTTGAGGAAGTCCCGGCGGTCGGGGCTGGCCGACATTCTGTTCTCCAAGGGGAAGGCTCTGCGAAGTGTAGATCCGCGGCCCGGCGTCAACAAGACGAGGGCGGGCGTTACGGATCGGGGCTCAGGTCTCTCGCCAGACTGTCGCGAAGTACTGGTCGAGATCGATCGTCAGGACCGGCCCGCCGGCCGTGGGCTGCCAGGTGATCGTGCCGGTGAGGACTTCTGCCTCGCGGTCGTTTGGGCGCCAGCGTTCAATCCGGCGGGCGTCGGTGTCGACGATCCAGTATTCGCTGATCTGACTGCGCTGGTACCGCCCCCGCTTGGTGATCCGGTCGTACCGGGCGGTGGAGGGGGAGAGAATCTCGACGACAAGCATTGGCACTCGGAGGTCGGACCACCGGGTGGGTGTTCCGTGGCTCAAGGGCTCCGCGACGAAAAGGTCGGGTTGAGCCACCTGTTCCGCCTGGAGATCCAGATCCGCGGGCGACATCAGCGTGGTGCCGATCCGATACTTGGCGACGAATGGGCCGACCACCAGGTGCAACTCGCTGACCGCGGTCTGATGGATCAGGCCGGGCGACGGGCTCACCAGCAGCTCGCCGTCGATGAGTTCGTAGCGATTGCCGTCGTCAGGGAGCGCGAGGACTTCCTCGCGGGTCCAGACATGGCCCAGGTTCGGCATGACCATACGGTACGCTCGGCGCTTAGCGGTTGGCAAGGGCCCATGCCTCCGAGTATGGCGAGATCCGATTGGGCAGCGTCACCAAACCGCCGCCGACATGGTCGGAATGCCGCCGGGGTGCCTTAACGGCATGGCACCTCCAATCAACCAAGCTCACAACTCTTTCGGGAATCCGTTAACCAAGAAAACGCGGTTATGCCGCCTCAAACGGGACGCTCGCCGCCTCGAGCCCCGGGAGGTCGAACTGTTGGCTGGCGCGATCGATGTCGATGCCGACCAGGCTGCCCCGGTCGTCGAGATCCAGGACAACGCCCGGGAGCACCTCCCGCGAGTTGGTGCTGGGGCGGTCCGCGAGGTCGATATAAAGGGAGTCGGTGTCCGCGTAGTAGTAGAGCTTCATTTGTACGGGCCTCCGAAGTCGCGATCGGGAAACGCATTGTGGACGGTTCCGTCCTCCAGGGTGACGACCCTCAGATACCGTCTCAATGCGGGAATATAGCCCCACATTCTGACCCGGCCGTCCGCCTGGACCTCCCGGTGGATTGGCGCCGCCAGCACGGACTCAATCCACGCCAGCTGGAGATACGGTCGTTTCCGAAGGACCTGCTCACGGACGTAGCGAGTGGTGGGCACGTTCTAACGATATCGAACTCAACGGGATCGTCGTCACCAAAATCGCACGGTCGGGCATCATTTGAAGGCGAGGGTATCTGAGGTTCCGGGCGGCGTCACCGTTCGACCACCTGGAACCGCCGGGTCCGCTCCCGGACTCCGCCCTGCCGAGGACCCGTACCCGCGCGGCGCGGCGCGGGGCCGCGTTGGGCCGAATCACGATATCGACATCCTGGCCGAGGCGGTTCAGGAAGCGAATCAGCCGCTCGGTCGAGAATCCGGCGGACCGTCCGCGATAGAGCAGCGAGACCTTGGGCTGAGGCAGGCCGAGCACGGTACCGGCGGCAGTCTGGGTCAGTCCGCGCTCTCGCAGCAGGACCATGATTCGAAGAATGATCTTGGCCTTGGCCAGCTCCTCGTCGGGCCGATCAAATCCAAGATCCGCAAACCCATTGCCGCTGCTGCGTTCGAATGCCGGCTTCGGTGCGCTAATTTTCATCGCTCGAGGCCGCATGTCAGGCTGGGAGATCGGCAAAGAGGCGCGCCAGTTCCAGCCCCATCACCGGCGCGTCCGGCAGAATCCGCCAGTCGAGGCGGTCGGCGATCAATTCCGGCCGCTCATCTTCCGGCCGCCATCGTTCGACCAGCCGAGCCTCGAGGTCCACGGCCCAGTAGGTCTCGACCGCGTGCTCCTGATAGAGGGTCCGTTTGTCGAGCCGGTCGCGGCGGCGGCTGGCCGGCGAGAGCACCTCGACCGCCAGTCGGAGGCGCCGCACCGAAGACCACCGGTGGGACAGCTCTTCCGGTCGGGCCACCAGCAGATCGGGCTGGACGAGGTTCTCGTTATCCCAACTGATATCGGCGGCGACCGCGAAGAGGGTATTCCGGAGGCCCTGGGGGGCGAGATAGGTGGCGAGGGCGTCGGCGATGCGTCCGACGATGATCTGGTGGTGCACCGACGGGGCCGGGCTCACGACCAGGGCGCCGCGGATGAGTTCGTGGCGGCGTCCGTCCTCGGGCAGGTCGGCGAGGTCGGCGACGGTGTACCGGGGCGCCATGGGCATGGCCATAATATCGGCTCGGCGGAATGGGGGGTGCAACTCGGCGGGATGGCCCCAAGGTCGCCCGGGCGTCGCCGGCTCCGGTCACCAAACTGACGCCAAACCAATCAATCCCCGCCGGGGAGGGGTGGTGGTTCGGGATCGGGCCGGGGTGGGGCTTTTCAGCGGGGGGGCGGTGGAGTACGTTTGGCCTCCCACCGCAGGGTGGGAAACCGGTTGTACGGGACGTAGCGCAGCCCGGTAGCGCACCTGAATGGGGTTCAGGGGGTCGCGGGTTCAAATCCCGCCGTCCCGATGCTGGAACCAGAAGCCTCACTGTGACTTACGCAGTGAGGCTTTTTCACGTCCGGAACCCCATGGGGTGAGTAACGGGGTGAGTTTCTGACTAACTACTCGCCACCAACCGATGCGTCGGATGCAACACGACCTGCTTCGTCGTTTCCGGATCGGCGTGCTGATACGACAGCAGCACCGTGTCCATGTCGCGCCAACCCCCGGCCGCCGCCACGTCCTTCAGCGGGTAGCCCTTGCGCTCGGTCGCCCACTTGCGCCGGAGCGCGTGCCAGAGGCCACCCCTTTCCTGCACGATGCCAGCTTTCGGAAAGGCCCGCCGCAACCAATTGTCCAGCAGGTGCCGGTCGCACGGCTTGGTCTTGTCTTTCGGCGCCGGGAAGACCGGCGCACTACCAATCGCCGCCTGGCGTTTCCTCGCCTCCTTGAGCGCCTCCTTCACAACATCGCTCATCACGACGACTTGCTCATATCCCTTTTTGTCGTACTCGGCCCGCCATCGGATCGTGCCCCCCGGGAAGTCGACATCATCCCAGCGCAGGTTCCGCCACGCCGAGATTCGCCGGCCGGTTCCTTCCGCGACGATCAGCGCTAGCTCGAGCAGAGGGTCGAGCTGGTTCGCCACCTCGAGCAACTTGAGGTAGGTATCATGGCGAATCACCGGCCGGCGCGGGTTCTTCTCTTTCGGAAGCCGCACGCCGAAGAGCGGATTTTCCTTCAACAGCCTCCGCCCGTCCGACTTCCGCTCCCGCATCGCCCAGTTGAGCGCTGTCAGGAGGGACACCATATCTGCCAGAACTGTTCCGTCGCTGACCGCTCGGTCGGGCGTCACCCGCTCGAGCGCCTTGTCGCCCCGCCGGCGCGCTTGCCAGAACCGCTGCACGTCCGATTCCGAGAGGCTCAGCACGTTTCGCTTCGGTCCCAGGAAGGCCACGACGCGCTTCAAGCTGCGCCCGTCGCTCTTCTGGGTGAGCGCCTTCTTGGCCGCGTGCTGAGGACTATCGAGGTAGAGCTTTTCGAGC
>JAYUZK010000057.1:0-3565 GCA_043751835.1 Gemmatimonadota bacterium
TTCCGGAGTTCGTCACCGAGTTCCAGCTCCCGGGCGAAGTCGAGCCGACCTGGGTGCTGCTCCGCGCCGCCCCGCTCGCGTCCCCGACGGGCCGCCGGATCCTGATCGCCCACGTCGACATCACCGCCCGCAAGCGGGCCGAGCGCCTCTCCGACCTCCAGCACGAGGTCCTCTCGCTGGTGGTGACGGATACACCCCTCCGCCAGACCCTCGAACGGCTGATCTTCGCCCTCGAGCAGGAGGCGCCTGGTTCAACCGGCCTGGTTCTGTTCCGGAGCCCCGAGAGCGACGCCATGACGTTAGGCGCCGGACCAGCCCTGCCCCCGCCGCTCGCCAGCCAGTTCGATCAGGTGGCCCAGAGCGAGCTCCTTCATTTCGTGGATGGGCCCGCCATCGCCGATCTGGCCCGCCTTCCCGGCGTTCCCTGGATCGCCGCCGCCCAGGCCTTCGGTTTCCAGGCGGTGAGCGCGGTCCCGATCCGGGCCCGAAGCGGATCGAGCCTTGGCGTGCTGGCGCTCCTCTACAAGGCCTCCACCGCGCCGGCGGCGAGTACCCGCGCCCTTCTCGAAGTGGGCGCCTCGCTGGCGTCGGCGGCGGCGGAGCGGAACCGGACGGTTCGGGCGCTGCGCGAACGGGAAAGCCGCTTCAACTCGGTTTTCATGCTCCAGCCCGACGCCGTCTTCACGGCCGGCCGGCTGGGTGAGATCGTGGCCGCCAACCCGGCCGCGGAACAGATGCTCGGCGAGTCCGCCGCCGATCTGACCAGCCACAGCATCGCCGACCTGGTGGCCGAGCGCGACCGGGAGGTCCTCCGGCAGCACTTCGACCGGGCCCTGACCGGCTATCCCCAACGCTTCACCCTGGCGATCCAGCCACGCGGGCGGGGCCGAATCGACACCGACACGACCCTGGTTCCCTTGGTCAGCGATGGGGGCATCGGCGGCGTCTACATCGTCGCCAAGGACATCACCGAACAGCTCGCCGCGGCGGACCGGCTGGCCCGGAGCGGCCGCCAGCTCCGCCAGTCAGCCAAGATGGAAGCGGTCGGGCGCCTGGCCGGCGGCATCGCCCACGACTTCAACAATCTGCTGACCGCGATCCGCGGCTACACCGACATTCTCCTCAGCACCGAGGAGATCCAGGGCTCGGCTCGCGAGGACCTCGGCGAAATCGGCCGGGCGGTGGCCCGCGCCGCAACCCTCACGAGGCAACTCCTGACCTTCAGCCGCCAGCAAGTCGTCCAGCTCAAGCTGGTGGACCTCAACGCCGTGGTCGAGGAATGCCGAGGGATGCTGGCCCACCTGGTGCGGGCCGACACCGAGGTGCGACTCCACAGCAGCTCCGACGCCACCTGGGTCCAGGCCGACCCGATCCAGGTCCATCAGGTCATCATCAATCTGGCGGTCAACGCCCACGACGCGATGCCTAACGGCGGGCGACTGACGATCGAAACCGGGCGGTACGAGGCGGTATCCGGGGCCGAGGCGGCGCTCGTCCCTCTCGACCCGGGCGAGTACGTGACGCTCACGGTCACCGATACCGGCCGCGGGATGGACCCCGAAACCCAGGCCCACCTCTTCGAGCCGTTCTTCACGACGAAGCCGCCCGGCCAGGGCACCGGCCTCGGCCTCTCGACCGTCTATGCGATCGCGGAGCAATGTGGCGGCCGGATCGGGTTCCGGAGCGCGCCGGATCAGGGCACCACGTTCGTGGTCTACCTGCCGGCCAGCCAGGCGCCGGAGCGGGGGGCCAACGTCGTCACGGAAACCCCGGCGATCCCGACCGGGACCGAAACGATCCTGGTGGCCGAGGACGAGGAGTCGGTCCGGAGCATGGTGCGGAAGATCCTCGGCTCGGCCGGCTACACGGTACTCGAGGCCCGTCACGGGGCGGACGCCCTGCTGGTGAGCCGCGAGTATCAGGGCTCGATCGATCTTCTCCTCACCGACGTCGTGATGCCGGAGATGAACGGGCTCCGGCTGGCCGAGATGGTCAGCCGCGAACGGCCCGACACGGCAGTCGTCTTCATGTCGGGCTACACCCGGGACGAGGTGGACCGGAAAGGGCTCACCGAACCTGGGGTGGCCTTCCTTCCCAAGCCCTTCACGGTGAGCGAGCTTGCCTCCCTGGTCCGCCAGGTGCTCGACCGGCGGACCATTCCGGTCTGACCCTCCGAAAGTCTGGTGTGCATGGGTCCGGGCCCCGGACCTCTCCCGGACCGTCACATTGGTTGCTAACGTCCATACGACCCGAAGGCATCCCAGGCCTCATGACCGAGTTCGTCGCCGGCCTCTACGCCCAGTACCGTGAGTCCCTGATCCGGATGCTGTACCGCCGGACCGGGGACCGGGACCGAGCCGAAGAACTGACCCAGGAGGTCTTCGCCCGAGCGGTGGCGGCACCCCCACGGAACCCACGGCCGTGGCTGTTTGCCGTGGCGCTGAACCTCCTCCGGGAGGAAGGCCGTCGCGCCACCCGGCAGGGTCGCCACCTCGAGCTCTACCGCAATGAACAGCCCCAGTGGGCGGACGGCCCCGACGAAGACCTGCTCCGCGATGAACGAGTGGCCAAGGTCCGCTCGGCACTCTCGATCCTCTCGGACCGGGATCGCGAAGTCCTGCTCCTCCAGGCCGAAGGCATGAACTACGACGACATCGCGCAGGCGACTGGACTTGCCAAGGGCGCGATCGGAACTACGCTGGCCCGGGCACGGAGGCGGCTGGTCGAGGCCTACCGCTCGGGGGAGGGACACCAACATGCCGCATCTTGATGAAGGAATTCTGCACGGCCTGCTCGACGGCGAGATCGGCTCACCCGAGATCGGCCGGATCGAGGGGCATTTGGCGGAGTGCGAGGCCTGCCAGGCGCGCCTCGCGGGCGCCAGGCAGTTCCGGGCCGCGGCGTTCAGCATGCTGGAATCGCTCGATGAAGTGCCGGTCCCGATGGCGATGATCGTCGCGGAGAGCCCGATCAAGTATGCGGCCGCAACGCCAAAACGGACGATGCGGTGGCTGGCGCCGATCGGCCTCGCGGCGGCCGTGATGCTGGCGCTGGTGATTCGAAATCGGCCAGCGGTGGAACAGGAAACACCGCTGGCCGAGAGCACCCCCGCGCCACGGGGCACCAACCCGCCGGCGATGCCCTTGGCCAGCCGACTCCCGAGGCGAGCAACCGCGGCCACCGAGGCCCGGACCTCACCCCAAACCCTGGCCGATGCGGCGAAGCGGGCCGAACGGGAGGTCGGCACGACGGCCCAGCTGTCCGCCTCGCCAGCCCCGGCGGAAGCCGCTCCGCCGCCCACCGTCGCGCCCAGGGTGGCGCTCCGTCAGGCCCTGGATGCCGGGGCGAGGAGCAACGCGCTGGGCAAGACTGACAAGCTGCTCCTCCCGGAATCCGGATTCGCCGTTGCGGGGGGAAAGCCGGCCGCCGTCTCCGCCGATCGGGCCATCAAGACGTTAGGCGGTTCGATCCGGCTGGTGGACGGGTTGACGCCTGAGCGCTATGAACTGTCGGGGATCGTGGTGCGGGTGATTTATCGGACGGCGTGGGGCCCCCTCACCCTCGA
>JAYUZK010000058.1:0-4140 GCA_043751835.1 Gemmatimonadota bacterium
CGAGGAGCGAACCATGCGCGCGGTATCGTTGGCGCTCGGACTGTCCCTGGCGGCGCTCGGCGCCGTCCCCGTTCTGGCCCTGCACAATCACCTGGAGAAGAGCGCCCCGGCCGCGGACGAGACGGTGGCCCAGAGTCCGAAGGAGATCCGCCTCTGGTTTGCTGAAACAATCGATCCGAAGTTCAGCAGCATCACCCTGATGCGCGCCGACTCGAGCAAGATCGAGATCGGAAAGGTCCACGGCACGGGCGACCCGAAGTCGATCGCCGCGGACGTTTCGGCCCCGCTCGCTGCAGGCAAGTATCTGATCCGGTGGCGGAGCGCCGGAGACGACGGCCATGCGGTTCGAGGCACCTTCGCGTTCTCGGTCAAGTGACCTGGGACGCCCCCACTCTGATCTACGCGGCGGCGCGCTGGCTCTATTACAGCGCGTTGTTCCTCGTCGTGGGCGCGGCGGCGGTCCGGTGGGTGGTGCTGGCGGCCCTGCCGGCGGGATCGGCCCCGGTCGGCCGCGTGATTCGGCTGGCCCGCATTGCCGCAGTGGTGCTGGCCCTCGCGATCGTCGGACGGCTCTATTTCCAGAGCCGGGCGATGATCGATCCCGGAGAACCGGTCACGTTGGATCTCGTTCGGGCCGTCCTGGCCAGCACCTGGGGCAAGGGGTGGCTGGCCCAGGCATCCGCCACTCTGGTGACCCTGCTTGGCTGGCGGACCCTTCGCCGGGGCGACTCGGGGGTTGGCCGAGGGATCGTGGTGATCGGCGCCCTGGGTCTGGTGATGGCGAGCCCGCTCACCGGTCACGCCGTCGGCCTCCCCGCCGCGGGCCGGATCGGCTATCCGTTGATGGTGATCCACGTGGCGGCCGGCGCGGCTTGGCTCGGCACGTTAGGCGTGCTGGCCATAACGGTCTTTTCCAGACCGGACGGACTTGACCTCGGGCGACTGGTGGCGGCCTTTTCGTCCCTGGCGCTTCCGGCCGGCGGGCTCGCGATCGGCGCCGGGGGGATCGTGGCGTGGCGGTACCTCGGGGGCCTCGAGCCGCTCATCACAACACCGTACGGACGGACCCTGCTGATCAAGCTGGCGCTCCTCGCCGGCGTCGCGGGCACGGGCGCCTACAACTGGCGGATCGTCTTGCCCCGCCTCCGGCGGGGCGAGGAGGCCCCGGTCCGATCTTCGGCCACCGTCGAGGTGGTCGTGGGCTTGGGCCTTCTGGCCGTCACCGCCGTGCTGGTGTCCCTCGCGGCTCCGGGCGAACACACCAAGTAGGTTTTTCCCCGCAACCAGCAAGGCTTGCCGCCTGACGCGACCGGCCCTTGCCGGTCTGGTGCCGCCCACCCCTTGTCAGCCCGTCACTTGGCCGTGGCCCCCGCCTTGCGATTGAAGGCGCCAGCGGCACGCGCCAGCTATTGGCGCCAGTGCAGAAACCGACAGCGATTGGTCGTCTCACCGGGAGAATCGGGATCATGATGAAGCGTGCTGCAGTACTGTCCCTGGCCTTCGCGGGCATCCTCGCGAGCGGACTCTCCGCCCAGATCGGGTTTTCGATCCGGGCCGGGACGCTCGGTGCGGGCGGCGAGCTGTCGCTTCGACCGAGCCGGTATATCGGTCTTCGGCTCGGCGGCAACTACCTGACCTTCAAGCGCAGTGCCACGATCCAAGGGATTGACTACGATATCACCCCGAAATTCCAGAGCGGGACCGCGATCGTCGAACTCCATCCGTTCGGCGGGTCGTTCCATCTGGCCGGCGGCATGATGTGGAATGCCAACCAGGGCACCGTGGCCGCGCGGCTCGGTGGCCCGATCACGGTGGGCTCCCAGACCTACCAGCCCAGCGACGTAGGCTCACTCCGCGGCTTGGTCAACTACGGAAAGAAATACGCGCCCTATGCAGGCCTCGGGTTCAGCGGGCGGAGCCGAATCTCGCTCCTGCTCGATCTCGGGGTGGTCTTCTCGGGCTTTCCCACGGTCTCGCTCACTGGGACAACCAATCTCACGGGCCAGGCGCAGGCGATCTTCGATCAGAACGTGCGGCAGGAAGTGCAGAACATCCAGGACGACATCACCAGTCGCAGTTACCTCAAGTATCACCCAGTGGTATCGCTAGGCCTCCGCGTCGGCTTCTGAGCCGACCACAACGCCGGTGGGGACACCTTCCCAGTACGTCCCCATCGGCACCTCTCCTCTTCACGGCTTCTCATCCGCTCGAACGGCGAGACGGTTTCACGAGTCGACGGATAACCCCACGGCCCGCATCAGGGCCAAGGCATTGCTGGTTCGGACCACTCCCGGCTTGAGCCGATAGTCGAAGGCAAATTCCTCATCGATCATCTGGTCCTCGAAGTGCCAGTTGGCCCCGCGAGTGCCGAGCCCGTCGGCCACGGAGGCGAGGGCGAGGTCATGGGTGGTGATGACCCCGATTGCGCCCCGGTCCACCAGGCCTTCAAGGATGCTCTTGGCTCCGAGGGCCCGGTCGTGTGAATTCGTCCCGCTCAAGAGTTCATCGAGGAGAAAGAGCACCGGCCGGCCCGCCTCGGCGCGGGCCACGATCGCCCTGAGTCGGAGAATCTCGGCGTAGAAACGGGAACGGCCCTCGAGCAGGGAGTCGCGGAGCACGAGCGAGGCGCCCAGATCGAAGGGGCCTGTTTCAAACCCCCGAGCCAGCACCGGGGCCCCCGAGTAGGCCAGTGTCAGGTTGACGCCAAGCGTCTTCAGGAAGGTGCTCTTGCCAGACATGTTCGACCCGCTCACCACCGCGAGCCTGACCGGATCGCCCAGCGCAAAGTCGTTGCGGACGGCCTGATCGGCCGGCAGCAACGGGTGGGCGAGGCCCCGCGCCTCGAATCGGCCGGACGCCGCGGTGATGACGGGCCAGACCGCGTCGGGACGGTCGAACGCGAAGGTCGCGAGGGAGGCGAGGGCTTCCAGTTCGCCCACGGCGTCGAGCCAGCGAAGCGCGCTCGGGCCGAATCGCAGCCGCCAGCGTTCGATCGCAGCGCCGAGCTGAGTGCCGAGGAGCAGAAAAGCGGCCACCGGGGCGAACAACTGGTTGCGACGCGCGTCGGTCAAGTCGGCCATGAGCCGGAGGCGGGCGATGGCGGCCCAGGCGGGCGTACCCGGTTCGGCAGTCCACACACCGACCAGGGCCATGAGGCGCGGACTCTGGAACTCTTCGCCTCCGGCCCGGCGGAGCAGCGCGACAAGGCGATCGAGTTCGCGCACCGGGCGGCCCGCGAACCCCAGCGACTGGCGGATCCTCGGGGCCATCCATCCGGCCAACGCGAGCGAGGCCGCGAAGGACACGGCCGG
Organism: Gemmatimonadota bacterium; assembly: GCA_043751835.1. Lineage (GTDB taxonomy): Bacteria > Gemmatimonadota > Gemmatimonadetes > Gemmatimonadales > GWC2-71-9 > SHZU01. The sequence continues at coordinate 3,312 of JAYUZK010000058.1, forward strand.
CACCAGGCCGCGGATCGCACCGGTCAAGGCCGCGACAAGCAAGGCCAGATTGGCCGCCGCCAGCGCCGCGGCGACCGGGCCCGTCCAGCCGGGGATGCCTAACGACGACGCCTCGAGCCAGCGGCGAAGCACCGTCGAGTCGAGCGCATCGCTCACCTTGCCGCCGGCCAAGGCGAGGTCATGACGGAACGACGGCCGACCGGCGAGTTCACGCACGGCTTCCTGCCTTCCGGTCGCGGTCTCCGGATCGGCGGGGGCGAGCAACCAGGCGGCCAGGGTGGCCGCGCCGGTCCCCGTTGAAGCGGTGGAGAGAAACTGGAACAACGACGACGGGCCGAAGATTTCGAGATCGGCCGCGAACAGATGGTCGTCGTCACGGAAGCGGTCTCCGCTGTCGCCACCGGTCCGCCACGCCCCACTCAGCCGATCGAGGCCCCGCTGGTAGTAACCGGCGGAGAAGGCCGCGGTCCACTGCCGACGGGCAACGCGTTCGTGCCAGACCACCAGAGCCATGAACAGTGTGGCCGCGCCGGCGAGAACCAGTCCTCCGACACCACCCCGGTCCACCACGACCGGAATGGTCGCTCCGATCCCGACCAGAAACACCCCCAGCCGGATCAGGCCAAGCCGGGCGAAACGCCGGGATTCAGCCTCGTGCCGGGTTCGGGCCGAGTCGAGCCCGTCCTGGTAGTAGGCTCGGGGATCGGACAGCGCGCCGCCCATCAGCCTAACGTTCTCCCCGCTTGATCGGCCGGCCCGGATGAACGCCGGCCACCACGTCGCCACTAGAACGGCGTACCGGAACCTCCATCATGGGGCCGGGAAATCA
>JAYUZK010000059.1:0-2778 GCA_043751835.1 Gemmatimonadota bacterium
GATGCGATCGACCGCGAGCCGCGATGGATCCGGACGACGGTGGGCCGAGTGCTGTTCAACAACATTCTGCCACGCCGGACGGTGGCGGAACTCGGCTTCCGTGATGACGTCATGAAGAAGAAGACCCTCTCGGGCCTCGTGCTCGAGAGCTATCGGCGGGCCGGCCTCAAGGATACGGTCGAGTTCCTCGACCGCCTGAAGCGGTTCGGCTTCGACTTTGCCACCATCGGCGGTGTGTCGATCGGGATCGAGGATCTCGAGGTGCCGGCCGAGAAGGTGAGCCTGCTCGACGAAGCGCAGAAGCGGGTCGAGCGGTTCCAGAAGGCGTACAACACCGGCCAGATCACCTTTGGCGAACGGTATAACAAGGTGATCGACGCTTGGACCCACGCCAACAATGACGTGGCCGAGGCGATGATCTCCAACATGCGGAAGAGCCGGGGCGGGTTCAACCCGGTCTATATGATGTACGACTCCGGGTCCCGAGGCAGCCGCGACCAGATCCGGCAGCTGGCCGGGATGCGTGGCCTGATGGCCAAGCCGCAGAAGAAGCTCACGGGCGGTATCGGCGAAATCATCGAGAGCCCGATCAAGTCGAATTTCCGCGAAGGTCTCTCGGTGCTCGAGTACTTCATCTCGACGCACGGCGCGCGGAAGGGGCTCGCCGACACCGCCCTGAAGACGGCCGATGCCGGCTACCTCACCCGGCGGTTGGTGGACGTCGCGCAGGACGTCACGATCACCGAGGAAGATTGCGGGACGATCCTGGGCCTCGAATCGACCGCGCTCAAGGAGGGCGAGGACGTGATCGAGTCGCTCGGCGAACGGATCATCGGTTGCGTGGCGGCCGAAGACGTGATGGATCCGCACCAGCTCGATGAGCACGGCGACCCCCGGCTGATCGTGGCCTCGGGCCAGCTGATCTCCGAGGAGATCGCGGCGGCGATCGAAGACGCCGGGATCGACAAGGTCAAGATTCGCTCCGTGCTGACCTGCGAGTCGAAGCGGGGAGTTTGCCGGATGTGTTACGGCCGGAACCTGGCCACCATGGATATGGTGGACATGGGCGAGGCGGTCGGTATTCTGGCGGCCCAGTCGATCGGTGAGCCGGGCACGCAGCTTACCCTCCGGACCTTCCACATCGGTGGTACCTCAGCCCGTATCGCCGAGGAAGCCGAGCGGCGCGCCCGGTCGGACGGCATGGTGAAGTACACCAAGGGCCTCGAGCACACCGACCTGGCGGTCGAGTATGAGGACGGCAGCAAGGCCAAGCTCCGGGTGGCGCTCACCCGGGAGGACGAGTCGGCGGAGGAAGAGAACAAGGAAGGCATCCTTATCGTCGACGCGAAGGACCATTCGCACATCCTGTCGCGGTACCCGGTGCCGCAGGGCGCCATGCTGCAGGTGACGGAAGGACAGATCGTCACCAAAGGCGACACCGAACGGCGGGCCACGATTCTCTACACCTGGGACCCGTACAACGATCCCAGTATCATCAAGCAGGACGGCACCCTGCGGTGGAAGGACCTCGTCCCCGGTGTCACTCTCCGCGAGGAGCTCGATGAAGGGACCGGCCTCCGGTCGCTCGTTGTCACTCCCGATCCGGACCGGGAACTCCATCCGTCCGTGCTGGTCTACACTTCGCACCGGAAGGACCCGCAGGAGTACACCCTCGCGGAAGGCGCCCGGATCATTCTTGGTTCGCCCACCGACCAGGTGACCCGCGCCATGCACGTGCCCGATGATGGCAATCCTTGGTCGAGCAAGTTCCACGTCGATGAGCGTCCGATTCTCGAGGCGTGGCCCGGCAAGACGAAGAAGGAGGCCAAGGACCGGACGGTATTCCTGTCGGCGCCGGTTCAGGTGACCAAGGGCGTGACGGTCACCAAGATTCCGCGACAGGCCTACAAGACCCGCGACATCACGGGCGGTCTTCCGCGGGTGGCGGAACTCTTCGAAGCCCGTCGGCCAAAGGATCCGGCGACGATGTCGGAGATCGACGGCATCGTGAAGTTCGGCGAGATCAAGCGGGGCAAGCGCGAGATCTTCGTCTACCCGATGACCAGGGATGGCGCCATCGACGAGAAGGAACCGGCTCAGGTCTACGAAGTGCCTGCGGGCAAGCACCTCCGCGTGCATGAGGGCGACCGGGTCCGGGCTGGTGACCGTCTGACCGAAGGGCCGGTCAATCCGCACGAGATCCTGTTGATCAAGGGTCCTCGAGCGGTGCAGGAATACTTGCTGAACGAGGTGCAGGAAGTCTACCGGCTCCAAGGCGTGCGGATTGCGGACAAGCACTGCGGCGTCATCATCAAGCAGATGCTCCAGAAGGTCCGGGTTACCGATCCAGGGGATACGAGCTTCCTCGAGGCCGAGGCGGTGGACAAGCTGACCTTCCGCGAAGAGAACGAGCGGTCGGTCCGGCGGAAGCTCAAGCCGGCGACGGCGGAGCCGCTGCTGCTCGGCATCACCAAGGCGAGCTTGACAACCCAGTCGTTCATCTCGGCGGCCTCATTCCAGGAGACCACCCGGGTGCTCACCGATGCCGCGATTCGCGGGGCCCGGGACGATCTCCGGGGCCTCAAGGAGAACATCATCATCGGGCACCTGATCCCGGCGGGTACCGGCCACTATCGGTATGTCGATCTCGACGTGCAGGTCCCGCCCGGCTTCGAACCGCCACCGCCCGCCCCGGAGGGCGAAGTGGTGCCGGCTGCTCCCGCGGTCGTGGAAGCGGTCGCAGCGCTGTAGGGGCGGAGACATCCCGCCCCGTTGATC
>JAYUZK010000060.1:0-5548 GCA_043751835.1 Gemmatimonadota bacterium
AGCCGGAAGTGCCCGCGGGTCTCAAGAACGATCGGGATGGACGTGTCCCCGGCCTTCGCGTCCTTGAATTCAAGCGTCCCGTTGACCGGCTTGACCGCCAACGTATCCCGGTTCTTGAACAATTCCTTGAGCGGCGCCTTGAGGGTCAACTCGAGCGTCTCGCGGCTCCGGAACAGGCGTTCCGGCTCGGACTTCTTCTCCTGCGCGGACCCGATTGCCGTGAAGCAGCCGACGGCCAGTACGCTCGCGATCAGGCGGTGCATGGGAACCTCCGGGGTTGGTGGCACTGTGAATCTGGGCTGATTCTATCCTCCCTGAGCCCATCCCGCGAGCCCGGCCGGTTCCTCTTGGGGCTCGAGACCCGTATTTTTCTTGCCTATGCCCCTTCCTCGTCGCCACACTTGGGTCGCCCTGAGCGCGGTGCTCCTGTCGGCCCCCCCGGTCGCCGGACCCAAGCCAACTCTGCTCGTCTTCATCACCGTCGACCAACTGCGCCCGGACTATCTCGACCGGTTCAAAGCGCAGCTTCACGGTGGGCTGGCCCGGCTGGTCAACGGCGGAGCCTATTTCGTGGACGGCCACCAAGACCATGCCATCACGGAAACCGCTCCCGGACACGCCAGCCTCATGTCCGGCCGGTTCCCCCGAAGCACCGGGATCACCCGGAACCTCGCGGGCGTCAACGACCCAAAGTCACCCCTGATCGGCTCCAATGACCTCGGCGCCTCCCCGTTCCGCTTTCGGGGCACCACCCTGACCGATTGGCTGACCACCGCGGACCCGGCCACCCGGGCTCTCTCGGTCTCCTCCAAGGATCGGGCCGCCATCCTGCCCATCGGCCGGTCCAAACAGCAGGTGTTCTGGTTCGCCAACAACGGCACCTTCACGACCAGCTCATGGTATGCCGACACCCTGCCGACCTGGGTTCAGGCCTTCAACGCCCGCCGGCTCCCGCAGCACTACGCCGGCAAGGCGTGGGTTCCCCTCCTCGACGCCAGCGCCTACAGCGAGCCCGACAGCGTGCCCTTCGAGAGCGACCGCAAGAACGTCGCGTTCCCTCACCCCTTCTCCACCGACTCTGCCACGGCGGCCGCTCAGGTCCGGTATACCCCCATCGTCGATGAACTGACCGCGGCGGTCGCGTTGGAGGGCGTGCGGGCCATGAACCTCGGCCGCGGTCCGACCACCGACGTTCTCGCCGTCTCGTTCTCGGCCACTGACTACGTCGGCCACTTCTTCGGTCCCGAGTCGAAGGAACAGCACGACCAGATCCTCCGCCTCGATCGGGTGCTGGGCGCCTTTCTCGACACCCTCTTCACCCTCCGGGACTCGCGCCGGATCGTGATCGCCCTCACGGCGGATCACGGCGGCGGGCTGATTCCGGAGTTGCACGGGGCCCTGCGAGTCGACCCCGACCCGGCCCTCGCGGCGGCCAAGGCCATTATCTCCAAGGCCGGTGGAGACACCATGGCGGTGGATTTCGAGAGCGGCGCCTTCTTCTTCGACCCGACCCGTGCCGGCGCCACCGTCCCGGCCGATCAGGTCGTCACGACGTTCATCGAGATGGCCCGATCCATCCCCGGAGTGCTCGAGGCCGAACGGTTCGCCGATCTGGGCCGCCGCGACACTACCAAGGACTACATCGCCCGCCGCTGGCTCCACATGTTCCCCGATGACCTGATCCCCGCGGCCGTCGTCACGCTCAAGGAAGGGAACATCTACAACTATCCGATCGTCGCGACCCACGGGTCGCCCCACAACTACGACTCCCACGTGCCGATCATTTTTTATGGGCGGCCATTCAAGCCCGGCCGGTATCAGGGCTTCACTCGAACCGTCGACTTGGGACCAACTCTCGCCAGGGTGTTGCGAATCAGGCCGACCGAGCGCCTCGACGGCCGAGTCCTGAAGCAAGCCCTCAAATAGCCCGCTGTCAGGACAGAAACCGAATTAATTCGGCCGCTGCTTCCGCTGGCGCTTCTTCCGCGATGTAGTGGCCGCAGTCGAGTGCTCGCCCGCTCACCGAATGGACCCGCTCGCTCCAGTCCTCGAGCGGGCGAAAACATCGCTCGATGATCCCGTGTCGTCCCCACAGCACGAGGAGCGGCGCCCGGATCTTCCTGAACAGATCGGCCTCGTCGTGCTCGAGGTCGATCGAGGCGGCCGCCCGGTAGTCCTCACAGGTGGCATGGACGGTCGCTGGGTCGCGAAACGCGACGCGATACTGCTCCAGGGCCTCGCGATCGAACCCTTCCAGACCGCCGTGCCGCATGCCGAGGTGATAGTTGAGGAAGAACGTCGGGTCCGCCGCGATCAGTCGTTCTGGCAGCGGGGCCGGCTGAATCAGGAAGAACCAGTGGTAGTACGCCTCGGCGAAGGTACGGTCCGTCCTCTGGTACATGGTCCGGGTCGGGACGATGTCGAGCACAGCCCATCGATCGATCGCCGACTCGTGGTCGAGCACCATCCGGTGAGCCACCCGGCCACCGCGATCATGGCCAACGACCGAAAACCGCTCGAAGCCCAGGGACGCCATGACCCGGACCTGGTCCTCGGCCATCGCCCGCTTGGAATAGGCGCTGTGGTCGGGAGGGCCTTCGGGCTTGCTGCTCTTGCCGTACCCTCTGAGATCAGTGGCCACAACCGTGAAGCGGCTCGCCAGGCGGGCCGCCATCCGGTGCCACATGACGTGGGTTTGGGGATAGCCGTGCAGCAGCAACAGCGGTGGCCCCGACCCGCCGACCACCCCGCTGATCACGGTCTCGCCAACCTCGAACCACCGCGGCTCGAACCCTGGAAATAACGACACGATATTGGCCTCAGAGCCGGAAGAGGTAGCTCAGCTTCCCGAAAAAGCCGTCGTTCTCCCGGGCCAGATCGCGAAACCGGAATCGGTCGGGCTCCGACATGGTGGACCCGTACCCAAGGTAGAACAACGTCCCCGGCACCGGGCGGAAGCTGAACAGCCAGTCCATCCGGAACTGGTTCCGCCGGGTCCCGCTATCGAGGATCCCCCCGCTCAGGATCGGCCGTCCGGCGCGATCGACTCCGGGCGTGCGTTCGAGAGCGCTGTACTGCCCGATGAACCGGATGAATACCGCCCGGTTCACCTGATACTCGACCTTGAGGCGGGGAATGGTCTCGTCGGAATACCGGGAACCATCCCGCACCCGATTGATGACCAGGCGCGTGAACTGGAGGGCTCCTCGCAGAGACGAAGTCGGACGAAGATCGAGGGTCACGTCGAACCGGTGGCTCCGGCCCGGGGCCGCCTCCCGGAAGATCGGCGTCTTGCCCCCGCCGACACTGGCCGTCACCGTGAAGAACCGGTACGTCGGGGTGGTAACCCGACCGGACCAGGCCACCTGGCCGGCCTCTCGCCCCGGAACCGTGAAGGCCGTGGTATCACCGGGAGCCCGGAGCACCCTGAGTCCGCTGTAGAGAGCCGGCTCATAGCTGAAGTAGCTTCGGGCCAGGCTTCCGCCCAACTGCCAGCCGCCCCGCAACGTGGCCGAAGGAAACACCGACTCGCTGCCTTCGATCGTGCCGTCGCCGGGCGCATCGTACCGCCAGATCCGGGTAACGCCCAGGAACATCCCATAGGTTTGGAACAGGGCCCCCGGCTTGCCGTACCAGCTCAGCCGGTTGAACCCATCCGCCTGGAGGATCCCCGTCCGGTTGACGAATCCGGCTGCCGCGTTGAAATCCGGCCCGATGGCCTTCACGTCATAGTGGAAACCCCAGCCGCGGCCGGTCCGGTCCCAGGCCGCTTGCAGCAGAGGACCATACCGGTCCGATCCACCGGTCCGGGTCCACGACTGCGCCGCCTGCAGTTCGACGTAATACAGCCGGTTGTGATAGAGTCGGAAATCCGCGCCGGCCAGCCGGGAGTGATTCGAGCCTTCCTCTCGATCCGTCAGAACACCGCCTAACGTCGAGCGACCGCCCAGATCGGTACGAAGCCGGGTCGCGGAAAAAAACGGAGTCTGGTCGCCGGTCGCCGACTGGCTCTGGCCGTCCGCGGCCACCAGTGTCGCCACGTTGATCCGGCCGACTTTCCCCGCCAGCTTGAGGCCGCCATCCGGGTTGGCGATCCGCCGGGTGTAAATCAACTGGTTCGGCGTGTCGAACAGCTCGAGTCCGTCCAGAAAGAACGGGCGTTTTTCGGGATAGAAGAGAGCAAATCGCTCGTTCAGCGTCACTTGGCCGACGTCCGCTTCCACCTGTGAAAAATCGGGATTCACGGTCCCGTTCAACGTGAGGTTCTGGCTGATCCCCCACCGGATGTCGGCCCCGAAATCCTGGTGACGGTCGTACTGCCAGCCCCGCGGGGTCTTCGGTGTTCCATCCAGTCGGGCGGTGGCCGTCGGGGTCATTTCGAGCACCAGACCCCGCTTGAGATCATGGAGACCGCGCAGCGAACCCGATTGGCTCAGAAAACGGGAATTGGCGCGAACCGCAGAAGTCCACGTATCCTGCACCCCGGAATGCTGGACTCGGCGCAGCACGTTGATACCCCAGATTTGCGACGTACCCTCCTGGTAGCGCAGGCTCTTGAACGGGATCCGGATTTCAATCTCGTAGCCGCCGCTCACCAGCCGGCCCTTGGACTCGAACAGGAAATCGGGATTGAGGTCGACCGTGCCGTCGAGCGGATTCATGGTGCCGAACCCGCCCCCGCCGTCAGACCGGCCACCGGCCCCGCCGCCGTAGTTGTCGCTCCGGGTTCCATCCTGCTGCACCCCAAGCGCATTGCTGCCGAACAGGAAGGCAATCCGGCGGTCGTTGTAGGTATCGAGCAGAATCTGGACGTGGTCTTCGCTGCTGATGTTGTCACGATTCGCTTTGGTCGCCCGGATCACATCCCCGTGCAGCTCCCGGGCTCGAATCCCGAAGTAGATCGCATCGCTCGCGTACCAGACCAGCACCTCGGTCGGGTCGTCGGCCGGCCGGCCGTCGACCGGCTGGAACTGCGAAAAGTCGACGAGGCGGGCGGCGCCTTGCCATACCGGCTCGTCGAGGTGCCCGTCGATTGTCGCTACCGAGTCAAACCGGGGTACCTGGACGTCGAGATGGCGGTCACGCCCGCTGTACGTTGTGGTGTCCTGCGCCAGCCACGCAGCCAGAAGAAGTGAAGGGGAAAGCATGCTGCAATCTAAGGGACCGGTGACGCCTCCCCCACCAGCCGGGATATATTGACCGCCATGCCACGAGCCTTGACCGCCCGCCGCACCCATTCCTTCACCGAGTCGGTGATCCGGGGCATGACCCGCCTCGCCGACGAGCACCACGCCATCAATCTTGCCCAGGGATTCCCCAATTTCCCGACGCCTGACCTCCTCAAGGAGGCGGCCGCGCGAGCGATTCGGGAGGATATCAATCAGTACGCCATTACCTGGGGCGCCAAACGCCTCCGCAACGCCATCGCCAGAAAATACGCCGACTGGTACGGCATGGCCGTCAACACCGAGACCGAAATCACCGTGACCTGCGGGGCCACCGAAGCGATGGCGGCTGTGCTTCTCGCGCTGATCAACCCCGGCGAAGA
>JAYUZK010000061.1:0-9142 GCA_043751835.1 Gemmatimonadota bacterium
CCGGCGACGGTCATCCCAGCAGTTCCAGCGTGCCCCAGCGCGAGGGATCCCGGTCGTCGGACCGGAGATAGACCCAGCCGCCGCCACCGCCCCAGGCCAACTGCCCCGCCCGGCGGACCCGGCCGGCCCGCATTTCATTGACCAGTACATCGAACTGCACCGTGGCGCTCCGGCCGACCTGCCCGAGTTCGGCCATCGGAATCGCCACCGTGATGGTATAGCCGTGCTCGCCCATCATCGAGCCGCCGGTCAGCTCGGTCAGTCGGTCCGGCGACCCCGGGATCGGCCGGGCCAGAATGCCGCCGCCGTCCGTGGGCCGAATCAAATAGGCCCGCAGTTCGCCGGCGTCCCCCACCCGGGCGTAGACCTGAATGCCATCGGAATGAATGTCGTCGGGATCGTTATCGAGGCCGAGGGGCGCGGCGTCTGCCCGCCGGGCCAAGACCTCCCGCTTGGTGACGTCCACGGCCAGGTAGAGAAAGTCGTGGTCCCAGTTCACGAACGCCACCGCCGCGAAATCCTCGGACCCGGGATACGGATCTTCGCTTCGATAGTAGTGACCTTCGTCCGCCATGCCGAGCGGCGCCGAGGTGTCGAACCCCTCGAGCGTGCCGTCGAGCGCGGGGGGAACGGTCGTCCCGAAGGCCTGACCCTCGGCGCGAATCGGGCGTTCCGCCATCAGGACCTTGGGCTCGGACGGCGCCGGTACCGCACCACCCAGCGACACTGAGCCGGCAGGCGTGGTCACCGTCACGGCGGCGGCGGCAAATCGGACCCCCGTCGACCCGGCCGTGGCGACCACGTCGATCCGGTCGGCACCCACATTCACCTGAGTCACCGACCCGGAAAAATCCACCACCGCCACCAGCCGGCCCGGCGGTTCCGCTCGCACCAGATGGAATGGGCGCCGGGGGGCACCCGGCCGGCCCGGCCCCGTCCCCCGGATCACCACCCCGCCAACCAGGTGCAGCCTGATCGTTCGGCCGCCCGCGTTCGCTTCGAGCACCACGTCGGCACCACCGATCGGTTCGAACCGGGCCGCGTCGGTGACAAACTCCTCGCCAAGGTCAATCGGATGCCAGGTGCCGGGCGTCGTGACCTCGACGGCGCCATCGACGTGCCAGGGCAGTTCGAGCCGCCGGGCGATACCGGGTTCCACCTCAACCGTGTCGAGCACCCAGTCCGGCCCGGAGACCACCGTCCGTTTGAGGTCGCCGAACGCCGCCGCCATCCACCCCCAGCCGCCTTTCACCTCGAAGGCGAGGGGCCGGGCGTCTCCCGGTGTCTGCGACACGCCGTCAAGCCGCGGCGCGTTATGAGCCAGCGTCGAGCGATACCAGGACAGATCGGGATGGACGTAGGAGCCGGTACCGGGATCGGCGAGCCAGTGAACTCCGCCGGCATGAAGCGTAAGGTGGAGTCGATCGGGATGCCCGTGGCCACCGCCAAACGCGCCGCATTCCATCGCCAGATACCGATCGGGGTGGCGGATCAGCGCCACGCCCTGGGTCGCGAGCAGGATACTCTCCGGCGGGTGCGACGCGGAGGCCGGCGGCAGCCCATCCCGCATGACGAGCAGCATCCACCAGGAGAGATCGGTTCGGCCGGTCGTCATGCGGGCCGGCTCGGCCGCGTCATGGAGGTAGGCGTCGTAGGTCTGGCCCGGGTTCGACGGCTGCCGATAGAGCAGACCGAGCCAGGCGGCGAGCTCCGGCGGTGCCGCTTCCCCGAGCCGGGCGAGCGCGAGCTCCCAACACTCGAGATAGGCCGGCTGGGCGAGCGGGACGCCGAAGCGGGAATCCTTGCGAGCCGGGAACGTGTAGTCCGGCAACGCCGTCTTTGCCGGCGCCATCAGGATGAAGGCGAGTTGCCCGGCGATCGCCGGATCCGCCCAGAGATCGGCGCCCGCTACCCGGGCCCATTCCAGCCCGATCAGGAGGCCCCGGACCGCGAAGAGATGGTAGTTCTCGCCCTCGGCCCACATCCCGTCATCGCCGAATCCTTCGGTCAGGTGACCGATCAGCCCGGTCCGACCCTCCACGGTCGACTGGCCAAGCTCCTCATCACCGAACCACGCCGCGATTGCGGTCAGCGCCGCCGCGTTCCAGGTCTGGCGATTGCTCATCCCCTCGTCGAACTCACCGATCAACTGGGCGGCTTCATCCGCGATGGCGTTGATCGCTTCGACGTCGGATTCCTCGAGCCAGCCCCGCTCCCGGAGCAGGAAGGCGGCCGCGAGATAGTTGAGGATCCAGATCGATTCGAGGTAGGTCGAGAAGAAGAGGTGGGTGGGGCCGAGGACGTTGTCCTGGTTGGGCAGGTCGAAATAGAGTTGGTAGTAGGCCCGGAGGAGGTCCCTGGCCCGGACGGCATGGCGCTTCTCGTCGGTGAACACCCCAACCGCGGCGAGATGGGCCGCCCGTTCCGCGATCCAGAGATGCTGGGCCCGGACCCAATGGGCGTCATGACGGGCTCCCCGGGCGGCGGTGCCGCACTCGGGGCACCGGTGCTCCTCCGGGCTCCAGGGATCGAACGCCAGTGGCCCACCGCATGTCGGGCAGGTGCCGCCGTCCATGGACAGCAGGGCCTTGGTTGCCGGCACCACCGGCATCCGCTCGAGCAGCGGCGCCGCCTTTGCGGCCAGCCGGTCCAGGAGCGCCAGGCCGTCGGGCCCGAGTGCGGCGATCCGGCTCTCGAGTTCGTCGATCGTCACCACACCCGCACCCCTTCCGCTGACCACCGGAGCGGCAGCACCGTCGCGCCTTGGGCCCGCGCCACCCGGGCCGCCTCCGCCGGATCGTGTTCGACGAGGAAGAACATCGTCCCGCCGGCCCCGGCGCCGGCCGCCTTGCCGCCTAACGATCCGGCCTGGTTCATTGCCTGTTCGAGCGCGGCCATGCCATCGGTTCGCATTCCCGGGTCGAGAGCGCATTGATGCCGCCAGTTCGCCGAGAGCAGCCGGCCCACCGCGGCGGGATCGCCTGCTTCCAGCGCCTCGGTCATCGTTTCGGCCGTCTCCCGAAGGCTGTCGAGCGCGTCGACCACCGCGGCGTCCCGGGCAGTGTAACGCGCCATCACCCGGCGAATCGTATCCGAGGATACCCGGGACTGCCCGGTGTAACAAACTACCACGTGCCGCTCCAGCCAATCGGCGAACGCCGGTTCGATCCGGAGCGGCCGGATCGCCACGGCCTGCCCGAAGTCGAACCGATGGAACCCGCCGAGCGCGGCGGCGAACTGATCCTGCTTGCCGCCGGGCAGGGCGGCTTCCACCGCTTCCAGTTCCCAGGCTCGCTCGGCGATTTCCTCGGGAGGGGTCGCCCGATCACCCTCGGCGGCAAGCGCGGCGGCCACCAGCGCCACGTCGAGCGCGCCGGAGCTGCCGAGCCCTGATCCGGGCGGCGCCTCCGAGCGGGTAATCAACCGGCACGGTGGCAACTCGAAGAGGCGGACCGCGGCCTTGAGCAGATCGAGCTGGCCGTTCTGGATGAGCTGGTCCGGCCGCTCGACCGTGACCGTCTGACCGAGATCCCGGGATTCCAGCCGATAGCCCGGACCGCCAAGCTCCAGCGTCACCCCGGCCCGGAGCGCGATGGCGGCGTTCACCACCACGCCGCCCGCGTCGGTCGAGAATGGCGCCACATCGGTCCAGGCACCGGCGAAATCGAGCCGGACCGGCGCCGAGGCCCGGATCATCACGGAACCCGCCACTGGGTGAGCGTGGCCAGTTCGCCCCGAAGATCCATCGCGACGTTCTGCATCCGCCGGCTCATGCCCTGGACGCCGCGGGCGTGATAAAGGAAGGCCGCGGGAACCGAGTCCGCGAACACCGGCAGCAACTCACGCCCGCTGCCGGCCGCCGGCAGGCCGGAAAGATCGAGAATCGAACCGAGGTAGCCGAGACCAAGATCGCCGGAAATGCCAAGGACGGCGGCGTCGAAATCGTGGGCCCGATACACCCGATCGAGAAATGCCGCCAACTCGAGCTGGCGGATGGTCACCGTGACCCCGATCCGCGCCAGCTGCTGCTGGATCATCTGCTCGAGCGCCGCTTCTCCGCTCCCCACGGTCAGCAATTCGAACTTGAGCGGCCGATCACCGAGCAGTCCCCGGCCTCGGCCCGGGGCAAAGAGCGGTTTCGGCCCCGGGCCGGCGAGCTCGGGCGGCAACGGACCGGCCGCCGGCGTCCCGAACCCGAACAGATAGCCCGAGACGATTTCGAGCCGGTCCACGGTCAAGTTGATCGCCTTCCGCGCGCTCAGGCGGTCGAAGGGTGGCCGTCGGGTGTTGAAGACGATGGCGTAGCTGAAGAGCAGCGGATAGTCGATCACGGTCAGACGCGGATCCGCCCGCACGTATTCGGCATGGGCCGGCTGGATGCCGGCGAAGTCGAGTTCGCCCGCAGCCAGACTTGCCAGCTTGGTCATCGGCTCGTCCACGACCGCAATCACCAGGCGGTCGATGGTGGGACGACCGAGCGCGGATGGGAAGCCGGGATTGGCTTCGAATACCCACCGGCGATTGGCCTCGTGGCGGACAAACCGGAACGGGCCGTTCCCGACCGGGTTGCTGTTCCAGGCCGCTTCCCGCATCCGGCTCAGCCGGACTCCCGCGAATCGATGGGCCGGGAGAATGGCCAGGTCGGTCAGCACGTCCGGCATCCTGGTCTGGCGGCGATCGAACCGGAGGACCAGGGTGAAATCGTCGGCCACCGTGACCTCGGCCACCTGGGCAAGGTCGCGGCGGCGGGGATAGCCGGTGGCGGCCTGGCGCGCCGCCTCGAGGGTGAAGGCGGCGTCCCGCGCGGTGGTTCGGACACCATCGGTCCACCGAACGCCTCGGTGAAGCGTGAAGGTGAGCACGACGCTGTCGGGCGACCAGGTCCACCGATCCGCCAGATATGGAACGATCCGCAGATTGCGGTCGTACCGGACCAGCGTGGTGAGCAGGGCGTATCGCTGGACTTGCTTGGCAAGCGGGTGGGTCGTCACCAGCGGGTTCATGCTCTGGAGATCGGCGCCCGAGGCCAGGATTACGGTCCGGCCGCGACGGGCGCCAAGGGGCCGGCAGGCCCCGAAAACCAGCGGAGCGGCGAGTACGAGAAACCCAAGGCGGCGGCGAGTCACCCAGGCAATTTAGATTCCTTTATGCTTCGCGGCTTCATCGTCGGGATCCTTCGGGCTCCGCTCGTCGTGCTCGGCGTGGTCACCCTGACGTTTCTCCTCCTGCATTTCGCCCCCGGCGACCCGGCCACGCTCATGGTGGGGCCAGGGGCAACCGCCGACCAGATCGGGGCCGTCCGCGAGGCGCTGGGCCTCGATCGCCCCATGGCAGAACAGTACGTCCGATGGATCGGCCAGGCGGTCCGGGGCGATTTTGGGGCGAGCATCGCAACCGGCCGCCCCGTGCTGGCCATGTTGTGGGAGGCCTGGCCCGCCACCGCGATTCTGGTGGGACTGTCCATCCTGTTGAGTTACACCATCGGGATCCTGATCGCCGCGGTCCAGGCCACCAGCAGGCGGCGCGGCATCGATGGCTTCCTTTCCGCGATCACCGCCATTCTTGCCGCGGTACCAGGCTACTGGCTCGCCTTCGTGCTGGTGATGCTGTTCACCTACATCCTTCGCTGGCTTCCCGGGTTCGGAGCAGCCGGGCTCGACGCCGACTACCTCGATCCGGGCGGCCGCCTGATGGATCGCCTCGCCCACCTTGCCCTGCCGCTCGCCACGCTCACCCTCATCGGAATCGGCACCGCGGCGCGGTATGCCCGCGGCACGCTGCGGGCGGTGGCACGGGAGCCGTATCTCCTGCTCGCGCGGGCCAAGGGCGCCGGGCCCGCCCGGGTCCTGTTCCGTCACCATCTCCGCAACGGCCTGATTCCGGTGGTGGCGTTGCTCGGTCTTTCGCTGCCGGCTCTGTTTTCGGGCGCGGTGTTCGTTGAAGGTGTCTTCGCCTGGCCTGGCGTTGGCACCGTGCTGATTCAAGCGGTCCAGGCCCGGGACTATCCGGTGGTGATGGCGGCGAGCACCGTGAGCGCCATCATGGTGGTGATCGGGAGCCTCGCGGCGGAGCAGTTGCTCAATCGGGTCGATCCGAGGACCCGGACGTGAGAACCTCGGCGCGGATCGGTCTCCTGCTGCTGGTCCTCTTCGCGGCGGCGGCCGTCTTCGCATCACGGCTGGCGCCGGTAGGGCCTGGAGACGTGACGGACGTGGTCCGAACCCGATTTCTACCGCCCGGCGCGGTCGATGATTTCGGTGTCCTCCACCTTCTCGGCACCGATCGTCTGGGCCGGGACGTCTGGAGCCGGCTTCTTTTCGGCGCCCGGATTTCGCTCGCGGTCGCCTCGCTGGCCACGGCGGTCGCGCTGGTAGTGGGCATCGCGGTCGGCGCCACCGCAGCCCTGGTCCGGCCGACCACCACGATCCTGCTTGGCCTCACCGATTTCTCCCTGGCGCTTCCCCGGGTCGTGCTGCTGCTCCTGCTGGCGGCACTCTGGCAACCGAGCGCCCGATTGGCCGTCCTGACTCTCGGCCTGACCGGCTGGATGCCGATCGCCCGTCTCGCCTACGCCGAGACGCTGGGGCAGCTGGGCCGCCCCTATGTGGATGGGGCCCGGGCGCTCGGCGGAAGCCGGTTCCGGCTGTTCCGGCGCCACGTTCTGCCTAACGTTGCACCATCGCTGCTCGCCGCGGCTACGCTGGGACTCGGAAGCGCCATAAGCCTCGAGGCTGGTTTGAGTTTCCTCGGCCTGGGGGTGCAGCCGCCGGCGGCATCGTGGGGCTCCATGATCGCGTCGGGACGGGACACGGTCGTCAACGCCCCATGGGTGGGGCTGGTGCCGGGCATCGCCCTCGTGCTCGTGGTTCTCAGCGCCACACTGGTGGCGGACGGCCTGGAGCGGCAACCATGACGGACTCGATCCGGGTCGCCCTTCTTCGGGGGATCAATGTCGGCCGCGCCAAGCGAATCGTGATGGCCGATCTCAAGGCCCTGGTCGAAGGACTCGGGTACGACCGGGTCTCCACCGCGCTCAATAGCGGGAATGTCATCTTTACGGTGGGACCGAAGGCAAAGGGCGATCCCGCAGCCCGGATCGAGAAGGCCATCCGTGACCAGCTCGGCGTGGTCGCCCGCGTCACGGTCCTCACGGCCGCGGAGCTGGCCCACATGATGATCGAAAATCCCCTGACCGGCGTCGCGGACGATCTGACCCGGCTGTTGGCCGTCGTGCCGGCCACTCCGGACGACCACGCCAAGCTCGCCATGGTGACGAAAACTGACTGGGCTCCCGACGCCTTCGCGCTCGGCGTGCGGGTGGCCTACTTGTGGTGCCCGCAGGGCGTCACTGAAAGCCGGCTTGCCACCGTCATCCTCGGTAGTCGGCTCTTCGGCGACGGCGTCACCACCCGCAACTGGGCCACCATGACGAAGCTTCACGCTCTGACCCGGACATGATCAGGCCCCGACCGGGACCGCCGTCTCCTGCACCGTATCCCGGATCATCGACGGTGACACCATCGTATGCGCCCCGGTTGGCGAGATCCGCCTGACCGGCATCGATTCACCCGAGGGCGACCAGGAGCCGTTCGGCTCCCAGGCCAGGGCCGCGCTCGGAGGACTGTGGGGCGTCGAGGGCTTTCGATGCCGCCCGGCCGATCACCGAAAACGGCGCTGCTGAGATCGGAGGTCCAACGGCCCGACCCGCAGTATCTTGGATCACCCTCCAACCCGGTAATCTCGATGACCGCATCCCGACGAGAGTTCCTCCGCACCGCCACCGTGGTCGGCGCCGGCCTGGCCCTCCGTCCCGGCCGTACCATGGCGTCGGCTCCCAAGGCGGCTGCCAGGAAACTCCTGATCCTTGGCGGGACCGGCTTCATCGGTCCGAACATGGTCCGCTACGCCGTCGCGCGCGGCCACGAGGTCACCATCCTGACCCGGGGCCGCAGTCAGACCAAGGTCGAGGGCGCCGAACACCTGATCGCCGACCGTGAAGGCGACTTGAGCGTGCTGAGTAAGCGCCACTGGGATGTAGTGCTCGACAACAACGCTCGTGACTACCGCTGGGTGGCCCGGAGCATCCAGGCGCTCAAGGACTCCGCCGGCCAGTATCTCTTCGTCTCGTCAATCTCCGCCTATCGGACCGACGACATGGGCTACAGCCTGGCCAACCGGGTCCTCGCCAAGCCGATCATCGACGAGAATGCCGAGCGATTCACCGCGCCGGCTGGGTGGAAGGACGGCGACGAGGCGCCCTACGGTCTCTCGAAGGCCATCGCCGAGAACCTTGTCCACGCGGCCTTCCCCGGCCGGGCTACGGTCGTCCGCCCGGGCCTGATCGTCGGTCCGACCGATCCGACCGACCGGTTCACCTACTGGCCGGTCCGGATCGACGAAGGCGGGGAGGTGTTGGCCCCCGGAAATCCGAACCACTCGACCCAGGTGATCGACCAGCGCGACTTGACCGAGTGGATCGTTCGGCTCGCCGAGACCGGCACCCTCGGGAACTTCAACGCGACCGGCCCCGCCGGTCGGCTGTCGATGGCCGAGATGCTCTATGGGTGCCGGGCCGTGACCGCCGCACCGGTCGAGTTCACCTGGGTGTCGGAGGACTTCCTGGCGGAGCAGAAGGTGGCCGTCTGGAGCGACCTCCCGGCGTGGACCCCGGGTGACCCATTGATGTTCGTCAACGTGAAGCGGGCGGTCGATGCCGGGCTCACCTTCCGGCCCTTCGCCGTGACCGCGCTCGATACCATCGTGTGGGACAAGGCCCGCCCCGCGGCTGATCGCGCCAAGCGCGGCGCCGGAATGACTCGGGCCCGGGAAACGGAGTTGCTCGCGTTGTGGCGGCGGCGCCCGAAAGGCTGAGCGCCATGGTCACGCCTGAACTGGCCCGGCCCGAGCGGCTGGCAACCGCGATCCAATCTCTCCGGCATGACCCCGACACGCCGACGCTCGAGGAACACGTCCGGCATGGACTTCCCGTCCTGGTCCACAACTCACGCCCTGACATCAGCACCCCGTCGGCCCTCGATCGTCTCGACTCGGCCCTCGCCCTCATTGATCGCTACACGCCGGATCGATTCGCCCGCCTCGGGATGGATTTCGTGGCCATCCTGGTCCGGAGATACGCCTGCCG
>JAYUZK010000062.1:0-3956 GCA_043751835.1 Gemmatimonadota bacterium
ACCAACTCGCCGACTGGTTCCATGGCTATGCCGATGAACCCCGGGCGCGGAGGCTCGCGGCGGAGATCGTCCGGCGACGAGCCAACCAGCCGTTCAGAACCAGCGACGATCTCGTCAATGCCATCCGGGCGGCGTTAGGTCCCCGGAGCGGCCCCGGCGACTTTGCCCGGATCTTTCAAGCCCTGCGGATTGCGGTCAACGACGAACTCGATGGGCTCGCCCGCGCGCTGCCGGCTTTTCGGGCCGCCCTCCGGCCCGGCGGATCTCTGGCGGTGATCAGTTATCATTCGGGCGAAGACCGCCTCGTGAAAAACATGTTTCGTGATTGGGGTTCCGCTTGTGTCTGTCCGCCGGCCCACCCGGTGTGTACCTGCCGTGGGCGGCCGCTGGGGCGGGTGCTCACCCGTCGTCCGGTCACGGCCGGCGAGGCCGAAGTGGCGCGGAATCCCCGGGCCCGAAGCGCCAAACTCCGCGTGTTCCAGAAGGATCCCGATGGTCGCGCGGAAGAGTAGGGCCACGGGCCGGTACTGGGTGGCGTTTTGGCTCGCTCTGTTTCTCGCCGTCGCGGTGATCGTTCTGATCCGCCAGCAGGCGGGTTTCGATACCGCGGGGCGCCTCCGGTCACTCAAGGCCACTCGCGGGGTGCTCGAGGCCCAGCAGGCCGGGCTCGAGCGGCGGATTCGGGTCGCTTCCTCGGCCGAGGCGCTGGCGCCCAAAGTCGCCAGGATCGGGCTTGGCCCCGCGATCGATACGGCGTCGACGATTCTCAAGATCGTTGGCGGGTCGGGGCCGGAGCGCTGAATGGCCAGAGCCGAAACCCGGATTCAGGCGCTGCAGGGCGTGCTACTCATCGGTGGCCTGGCCATGGCGCTGCGGGCCGGATACCTCCAGGTGGTGAAAGGGGAGCACTACGCCCAGGTCGTGGCGCGGCAGCGGACTGAGCGCCGGGTGCTCGATGCGCCCCGCGGGGTCATCTACGACCGGAGCGGAACCGCGCTTGCAGCGTCGCTCGAACGCTACCATGTCAACGTCGCGGGCAATCAGATTCGGAGCCCTGGGCCATTCCTGGCGATCTATCGCACCGACGTTGGCGCCCGGGTGGAGCATCTCGCGCGCGCCCTTCGCGCGGGAGAAGATTTCTACGCCAATGGCCCCTTCACGGCGGGACAGGTCCGCAGAATCCGCGGCTTCAAGGGGGTCTACCTCCAGCCGATCTATCGGAGGGAGTATCCCTCCGGTCCGCTGGCCCGACCCCTGATCGGCGCGCTCGCTCCCGACGCTGCCCATGGCGCGTCGGGACTCGAGCGGTTTCTCGATTCGTTGCTGCAAGGACATCCGGGCGAGGCCGTGTTCATCAAGGACGCCGCCGGCCGGACCTATGAGTCGCCCGGCCGGATGTCCCGGGCCCCGGTGCGCGGCTACGACGTCGCGCTTACGATCGACAAGGAATTGCAGGAAATCGCCGAAGGCGGCCTTTCAGCGGTATTCAAGGAATTCACGCCTCAACGCGCCGATATCGTGTTTCTGAATCCGCGAACCGGTGAGGTTCTCGCGGCGGCATCGCGCGAAGTGGACGAGGCCGGCCGCGCCCTCGCCACAGCCTCGTTCTTTCAGAACTCGTTCGAGCCGGGATCGACCGCCAAGCCGTTCACCGCGGCCGCGCTGCTGGCGCTGGACCGGGTGAAGCCCGGCGATCAGGTCACCCCGGACGGCGGTCATTGGCAGCTTCCGCTGCCGAACGGCAGGTTCCGGCCGATCACGGACGATCACCCCCAGAGGGTTCCGCTCAGCCTGGCGCGGACGATCCAGGTCTCGAGCAACGTCGGAATCGCCAAATTCAGCACCCGGCTCGAAGCCGACGAACATTTCGACGCCTTGCGGAATTTCGGCTTCGGAAGCCCGACCGGAGTTGAGTTCCCCGCGGAGGCGTCCGGCTCCCTGTACCTGCCCGACCGATGGCGGAAGGGATGGGAGGGCCCCAGCGTGGCGATGGGGTACAATCTCGAGGTGACCCCGATTCAACTCGCAGCCGCGTACGGCGCGATCGCCAACGACGGTGTGTTGATCGCCCCGACGGTCATCAAGGAGATCCGGTCGCCCGCGGGCGAGGTGGTGTACCGCCACGAGCCGCTGGTCGTTCGCCGGGTCGTGTCGGCCCGGGTGGCCGAACAGATTCGCGGGTTCCTGGCCCTGTCGGCGGCGGACTCCGGCACCGGCGGTCGTGCTCAGGTGAAAGGGATCGTGCTCGGCAAGACCGGGACGGCAAAGCTGGTGATCAACCGTCGCTATTCCACCGAGCACGCGGCCAGTTTCGCCGGCATCTTTCCGGCCAAGGACCCGCAACTGGTGGTGGTAGTCCGGGTCGAGAAGCCGCACGGCGGGTACTATGGCGGGTTCGTCGCGGCCCCACTCGTCCGCCGGATGCTGTCGCAGGCCCTCTCGGCCCGGAAGACGGCGCTCGATCGGACCCGACTGGCGGACGACCAGATGGTTCGGGCCGAGCCGCGCCGGAACGGGGTGGGCCCGCCGGCGCCGAGGACCTGGGTGCAGTTGCCGATCCGCTCCGCCCCCGTCGTGGCGGACGACCGTCTGGTGCCCGACGTCGTCGGGCTCTCGCCCCGGGCCGCCGCGTTGGCGCTCCACCGCCGCGGCTTCTGGGTCCAGCTCGAGGGCCTCGGGCCGGTAACTCGTACGCTCCCTGAAGCGGGGGATTCGCTGGCTGCCGGCCGGACCGTGACGGTATACGCCAACCGAGGCCGTTCGTAAGTGAGCAACCCTCCCGACAGTCCGGCGCTGGTCGCCGCGTTGCGGCGCGCCGGGCTTCTGCCCGATGCGGGCGGGGCTCTGCCGGCCGTGAGTCACCTCTCCACCGACAGCCGGACGGTGAAGCCGGGTACCCTCTTTGTGGCCGTTCGCGGGTCCCAGGTCGATGGTCATCGGTACTTGACCGATGCGGTGCGCGCCGGGGCCGCCGCCGTGGTCGTCGAGGTGGCCCAGGAGGGACTCGGCGTGCCCGAGGTCGTGGTCACCGACGGGCGCCTGGCGGCGATCGAACTGGCCCGGGCCTGGTATGGCGATCCTGGCCGCCGGCTCTCGCTGATCGGGATCACCGGCACCAGCGGCAAGACCACGACCACGCTGATCACCCGGCATTTGTTTAATGCCCGCGGCACGGCTGGCAGCGTCGGAACGCTCGGCGCGTTTGACGGGCATGACTGCCCGATCGCCTCGACCGCGGGTTCGCTCACCACCCCGGGACCGGTCGATCTCCAGGCGACGCTGGCCGGCCTGGTCTCCGCCGGGGTGGAACGGGTGGCGATGGAGACCTCGTCGCACAGCCTCGATCAGGGACGCCTCGACGGGCTTTGTTTCGACGGCGCCGTCTTCACCAATCTGAGCCGGGAGCATCTTGACTATCACAAGACGATGGATGAGTATCGCATCGCCAAACTCAAGCTGATGGATTATCTGGCTCCCGGCGGGACAGCCGCGGTGAACGCCGACGATCCGGCCTGGCGGGATCTGATCGGCAGGCCGCGGGTGGTACCCTTCGGCCTCGGCCCCGACGCCCAGCTGAGGGCGGAGGCGGCGGTGCTGCTCCCGACCCGGAGCCGGTTTGCTCTCACCGGTCGGTTCGGGCGGGCTGAAGTGGATTTGCCGCTTCCGGGGGATTTCAACGTGTCGAACGCCCTTGGCGCGGCGGCAGTGGCCCTCGGGATGGGGATCGACCTCGCCACCGTGGCGGACCGGCTGGGCACGGCGCCCCAGGTGCCGGGGCGGATGGAACGGCTGGTCGAGTCGCCATGCGTGGTGATCCGGGACTACGCTCACAAGCCCGACGCGCTCGACCGGGTGCTTCGCACCTTGCGACCGCTCACGCCTGGGCGGCTGATCGTGCTGTTTGGGTGCGGCGGTGACCGCGACCGGGGCAAGCGATCGATCATGGGGCGGATCGC
>JAYUZK010000063.1:0-3406 GCA_043751835.1 Gemmatimonadota bacterium
GGTGGCGAGCCGGTCAAGGCCGCGCTCGCCTCGTCGATCATCGGCGGCCCCCGGGCGACCGGGTCCGTGATCGCGTTTCGGGTGCTGCACTCCGTCAGCCACCTGCTGATCAACCTGATGGCGATCATCCCCGCGTTCGTCCTCTTCCCCCGGACGCCGCCCGTCTGGCTCGGGTTCGGAATCCTGGCCATCGGGCTGGGGGCGAGCGTCTGGTATCTCCTTGGCCGTCATCGAGACGGCGTGCTGGTTGATCTGGTGACCCTGATCGGGCGGCTGCCCGTCATCGGCAGGCTGGTTCGGCCCCTGCTCCCCTCGGTCGTGCACCTCGAGGAACTCGACCGCCATTTTACCGACACCTACCGGCAGCGGCCGGCCGCGTTTCGGAGGGCTCTGGCCGTCGAGATGGTGGCACGGATGCTCAGCATGGCGGAGTTCGTGTTCATCCTCTGGGCCCAGGGTGGGGGATTTCGGCCTTTCGCGGCGCTGGCGATCGGCGCGTTTTCGTCGCTGATCGTCAACATGATGGCGTTCGTGCCCTTTGAACTGGGAACCCGCGAAGCCGGACTCTACGGCCTCTTTGGCGCCCTCGGGCTTGACCCGGTCATGGGAACCCAGGCCGCCGTACTGACTCGGGTGCGCGAATTGATCTGGATGATCATCGGCCTGGCACTCCTCGTCGCGATCCGGCCGGCCAAGGCGCCGCCTGGTGGACAACCGCCCCACCCTTCATGACCCAGTGCACCCGCCGGGTAACGGCCGTGATGTCGGCGATCGGATCTCCCCGGACCGCCACCACATCCGCCAAGTAGCCGGGTGCGATCCGCCCGAGCGAGTGTTCCTGGCCGAGCAGCGCGGCGGCGGTGGTCGTGGCGGTGGCGAGGGCTTCGGCCGGCGTCATCCCCGCCTTCACGAACCATTCGAGCTCGAGCGTGTTCTCGCCGAATCCGGTAAAGACCGCGTCCGACCCCATCCCGATCTTGACGCCGGCCCGGAACGCTCGCCGGGTCGTCTCCAGATTCCGGGCGACGAAACTCATCAGGTCCCGGGCATTGGCCTCGGTGTACCCGAATTCCTCCCGATGATCGGCGTAGTAGCGATTGTGATCGATCGTCGGGACGTAGACTGTACCCCGGCGGGCCATTTCCGCCAGGGTGTCGTCGTCGAGATCCACCGCATGCTCGACTGATTCCGCGCCCGCCAGGACCGCATCCCTCGCGGCGATCGGACCGTACGAATGAACCGTGACCCGTTTGCCGAGGGCATGGGCCTGATCGACCACCGCCTTCAGTTCCTCGAAGTTGAAGGTCGGAGTCCCGCTCAGGTCGTCCGCGCTTCCGGTCGACCCGAACACTTTCACCAGGTCGGCGCCCCCGTCGATCTGCGCTTTGGCCACCCTGGCCACCGCCTCGGCGCCGTGACCGGTTGCCCCACAGAACTTGCCGTCCGGCTTCATCACCAGCCCGCAACCGGCCACGAACATCCGCGGGCCCTTGAGGTGGCCTTCGGCGATGAGATCACGGAGGTAGACACCGGTGCCGTCGGCCGCGTAGAGATCACGGACCGTGGTCACGCCCGTGGTAAGGGTTCGGGCGAGGTTGTCCTGCGCCAGCACCAGCAGCGTGGGGGCCGGCCGCTTGCCCAGCTGATCCCAGGGCTTGGTCCCCGGCTTCCGGTCCCAGTAGTAGGTCATGTGGACGTGCAGATCGATCAAACCTGGAATTGCCGAATAGCCGCGAAGTTCCCGAACCACGTCTCCCCGGGCCGGGCGGGTCAGGCCGCGATCGACCGCGACGATCCGGTCGCCCTCGACGGTGATCGTTCCGGGGCGGATCACCTCCCCGGTCCCGGTCACGACCGCCCCGAAATGGAGCACTTGGCGCTGGGCGGCGAGGCGAACTCCCGGAATCAGGAGCAGCAAGCCAAGGATGCGGAACGGAATCGGCATGGAACCCCGGTGGCGAGATGACGCCCTGAGGCTACGTTACATGCTGACTCAAAGCTAGGTTCGAAATGTCCCGGGCGTTCGTGAAGGAAGACAGCGACGGCGCCACGCCGCGATACCAGCTGCCGCCACGGGACGATCCCGGCTTTCCGCTCGCGGCCGCCCGGGTCTTGCTGCAGGCCGCCAATCAGGCGGAAACCGGGAGTGCGGAAGAGGCCACCGGCTACTCCTGGGGCGATGGCCGCCTCACGGCCGAGATCCGGCAACTCCGCCGCGAGGCGATCGATGAGCGGAACGATCGAATGGAGACCTTGGCGGAACGATTCCTTCGGGCCGCGGGCGTCGCCATCGACGGATGACGCTTGCCACCACGACCGACGATGAGGCAATTTCCCGGATGACCAATGCCCAGCCGAAGCGGGTTCAGTACGACGCCATCGTGGTGGGTTCCGGAGCCGGCGGCGGCATGGCCGCCTTTCAACTGGCCGTCAACGGGCAGAAGGTCCTGCTGCTCGAGGCCGGCCGGAACTACGATCCGCTCCGCGAGACCCCGATGTTCCAGTTGCCCAAGGACGCCCCCCTTCGCGGCGAGGGCTCGGCCGACAAGCCGTTCGGGTTCTACGATGCCACGGTCGACGGCGGCTGGCGGGTCCCCGGCGAGCCGTACACCGTGGCCCAGGGATCGGATTTCATGTGGTGGCGGGCCCGGATGCTCGGGGGCCGCACCAACCACTGGGGCCGGATTTCACCCCGGATGGGACCCTACGACTTCAAACCGCGCTCCCGGGACGGTCTCGGCTTCGATTGGCCACTCACCTACGACGAACTGGAACCGTACTACGACAGGACCGAAGCCCTGATCGGCGTCTATGCCCACGATCAGAGCCTCGAGAACACCCCAGTGTCCCGAAACGGCACCCAGCTGCCACCGCCCAAGCCCCGGGCGTTCGAACTGCTGACCCGGAAGCATGCCGCGCCCCTCGGCATCCCGGTCATCCCCGCGCCAATCGCCGTGCTCACCCGGATGCAGGACGCCGATCGTTGGCCGGCCAAGCTCTTCCCCGGCAATCCGCTGGCGCAGCGAGTGGTCCGGCAATCGATGCGGTCCCGTCTCGCCTGCATCTATGCCACCGGATGTGGTCGAGGCTGCTCGCTCAAAGCCAATTTCCAGTCCACCACCGTGTTGATCCCGCCGGCCCTCGCCACCGGCAACCTCACCATCATCCCCAACGCCATGGTGCGCGAGGTGACGGTGGACCAGCGCGGACGCGCCACCGGCGTGAGCTACGTGGACAAGGCAACCCGCACCGACAAGCATGTCCGGGCCCGGATCGTCGTGCTGGCAGCCAGCGCCTGCGAAACCTCGCGGATCATGCTCAACT
Source organism: Gemmatimonadota bacterium (assembly GCA_043751835.1). Classification (GTDB taxonomy): domain Bacteria; phylum Gemmatimonadota; class Gemmatimonadetes; order Gemmatimonadales; family GWC2-71-9; genus SHZU01. The sequence continues at coordinate 3,325 of JAYUZK010000063.1, forward strand.
CGAAGTCCGGTCTGTTCCCCAACGGGATCGCCAACACGACCGGGCTGGTCGGCAAGGGACTCATGGACACCGTGGGGGCCGG
>JAYUZK010000064.1:0-2773 GCA_043751835.1 Gemmatimonadota bacterium
CCGAGGGGACGCGACCAGGCGGGCAATCGAGCGACACCGGGCGTCATGATCTGTCGCACCCGCCCCGTTTCGAGATCGAGCACATGCAACTGGCCTCGCCCCGTCCGGTTCGACACGAAGACCACATGCCGGCCATCCGGCGCAAAGCTTGGATCCTCGTTGCGACCGCCGGGGCCGGTCCGCTGCCGGAGTTGCCGAGACCCGAGGTCGAACGAGAGGATCTGCGGATTACCGCCGGACTCCCGATGGAAGACCAGCGTGGTCCCGTCGGCCGACCAGTCGGGCGCGAATGAATTGCCCGAAGAACCGTAGTCGAACGGCACCAGCAACTCTTGGTCGGTACCATCCGCGGCCATCGCATAGATCTGCGGCGATCCCGAACGGTTCGACACCAGCGCAACCCGCCGACCGTCGGGAGAATAGACCGGTGAGAGGTTTTCCGCAAACCGGCCTGCCGTAAGGCGTTCCACGCAGCAGAGGTCGGCCACGTTGACCGAATACAAGTTGGCGGCCTGCTCGGTCAAACGGGAGAAAATCAGCCTCCGGCCGTCGGGCGAAAACGACGGCGTGATGTTCTGGCCGACGTTGGTGGTCGGCACCACGAGCCGAGTCCCGGTGGCGACCGACTGGAGGATGATGGCGCCCGGCCCTTCGCCGCCAAGTTGGGTGTAGGCAATGCGACTCCCATCCGGTGACCAGACCGGGGACATGGCCAGCACGTTGGCCGGACTCATCGGGGTCAGGCCGTATCCGTCGCTGTCGATCCGATAGATCCGTTTGTCGCCGTTGTTCAGGAACAGGATCCGGGTCGCGGCAATCCCCGGCCGATTCATCGCCCATCGAACAATCTCGTCCGCCGCGCGATGAACCCCCATCCGGGCCTCGCCCGTTCCCGAAGGGTCGAGTGGGAAAGTGGTCTCCTGGCGAACAAATTCAGCCGTGAGATCATGGAGCTTGATCGTCACCGCCCCACTCGTCCCGCCAATCTCAACTGCCAGGGCCGCACGCAAGCTCCGGTAGAGTGCATAGTTGATCGGCCCCGGCGTCGTGGGCTCAACCGGGCCCTGCGGCGGCAGCACGATCACCTCGAACCCGTCACCGTAGTCGAGATCCCGGGCGATGATCGCCCGGACCGAATCGAGCGCCCCGATGGTCGGCAGCACCACAATCCCCGGCCGTACCGCCGCGTCATAGACGCCCTTGACCCGGACGGTATCCTGGGCCCGGAGGAGCCCGACCGAGATCAGGGAAAGGCCCATCGGGACGAGCAGTCGCTTCATTGCGGCTTCCTCGGGGTGAACAGAAACGCCACTTGCAGAATGTCCGACGGCCAATCCTTGGGCAACGGCCCGAAGGCCCGCGCGGCGGCGGCCTGTTCGATCGCTCCCTGGGCCTCGAGATCGAACCCGTAGCTCCGGGAACCCCGCACCACCTTGATGTCCCGAACCGAGCCGTCGCGAAAGATGGTGAAGCTGACCTCGGCTTCCAATGCGGCGGCCCCCGCGGGGCGCGCCCAACGGCGGAGAATCTCGTTCATCAGATTCCGGAGATACTCCGGATGGGGAAAAGCCCTGCCCTCGACCCGGACGTTGTCCACGTCCGTTCCGGTGCTCGGTGTCGCCCCTGGCACCGGCGTGTTGGTGGTTTTGGTCGACGGCGCTGGTTGGCTCTTGGGATCGACGTTGGCCGGCTTCACCGGGGCCTTGATTGCCTTCTTGACCGCCTTCGGCGTGACCGTCGGCGGTGCGATGGGCGATGGGGCGGGAGCGGCAGGAGCCCGAACCGCGTCCGACTTGGGAGGCGCGGCCACCAGCTCGACCGAATAGATCGTTGGGTCAGGAACTGCCCCGGCCTGCCCGGACAGGATCAGCAGCGCGATCGCGGCACCATGGACGATGGCGGTGCCGGCCACCCCGGCCATCATCGCCCCGCGAGGTAACGCCCCGCCGCGCCGAAACCTCATCGTTCGATATCTTCCTCTTGAGTCACCAGTCCGGCGGATGTGATGCCGGCCTCGTGGAGCGCCGCGATGACCCGGACGACGTTGCCATACGGCGTTCCCCGGTCTCCCCGGACATATACACTGGTCGCGTTCCGCTGATCCATGATCCGACGCACCGTGGCCCGAAATTCGGCCAGCGACACCGGGATGTCATCCACGAAGATCCGACCCCTGCGATCCACACTCACCACGACACCGTCCTTGGCAGCGAGCGGCGTAGCCTTGGCTTCCGGCAGCTGAACATCGATCCCGCCCTGCATGATGGGCGCGGTGATCATGAAGATGATCAGGAGTACCAGGGCCACGTCCACCAGCGGCGTGATGTTCACGTCGGCGTTCACCACGGGCCCGCGGCGACGGCCAAGACCGCCTCCGCCGAACGAGCCGGCCATCAGAGCCACCCTTCCCGCGCCATCCACCCGACCAGCCCGCTGGCAAACCCCTCGAGTTCGCCTTCAAACCGGCCGAGCCGGTTGGCGAAGAAGTTGTAGGCCATGAGCGCGGGGATCGCGGCCCCGATTCCCGCGACCGTCGTGATCAGCGCCTCCGCGATCCCCGGCGCCACGGCCGCGATGTTACCGGAGCCCTTCTGGCTCATGCCGACGAAGGCATCCATCACCCCAAGCACGGTGCCCAGCAAGCCGAGGAGCGGACTCACACTTCCGATCGTGGCGAGCGAACTCACCATCCGGGCTGCCGCATCCCGCTCGGCACTGACCTCCTTGCCCAGGATCATTCGGAATGCCTCGAGCTGGGTCGGCGTCAGGCTCA
>JAYUZK010000065.1:0-12327 GCA_043751835.1 Gemmatimonadota bacterium
TTTGACTATCCCTCCCAATGTCTCTTCGGCGTTCCGAATGATTTACCCGATCCCCGCGAGGACGAAGCGGCGCACGACGAGGCCGTGGCGCACATCATCCGGGACCTGGCCTATGCGTCGGACGGCGGGATGTTCGCGCTGTTCACCAGCCACGGCGCGCTCCGCCGGGCGGCGGAACGGATTCGGGGCGAACTCGATCCGCGGTGGCCGCTCCTCGTTCAGGGTCAGGGAAGCCGGGACGCCCTCCTGCGCCGGTTCCGCGAGGCCGGCAACGCCATCCTGCTCGGCACCGATTCGTTCTGGGAAGGCGTCGATGTGCCCGGGCGGGCGCTGCGGTCTCTGGTGCTCTGCAAACTCCCCTTCAAGGTGCCTTCGGAACCGCTGACCGCGGCCCGCCTCGAGCGGCTCGCCGAGCAGGGGGCGGACGGGTTCTTCCAGTATCTCCTTCCCCACGCCGCGCTCAAGCTCAAACAGGGATTCGGCCGCCTGATCCGCTCCCGGTCGGACGTCGGCGTCGTGGTTCTGCTCGACAGCCGGGTGCTGAACCGCCGCTACGGGCCCTGGCTGTTGAGCGGGCTCCCCCGGGCCTCCCGGGTCGAGGGCTCGTGGGCAGAGGTCCGAACAGCCGCCGAAGACTTCTTCGCCCGCCACGGAATCGGGGCCGGGACCTGACTTTTCGGCGACCATTCGGGGTCCTCACGCATTATTTTCGAGGTGGTCCCTGACCCCCGGATACGCCATGATCCCGAAGCCGTCGAAAATCGTCTGCGTAGGCAAGAACTATCTCGACCATGCCAAGGAGATGGGCGGCGACATCCCGCCTGATCCGCTGCTCTTCCTCAAGCCATCCAGCGCCATCATCGCGTCGGGGGAGTCGATCGTGCTGCCGCGACTCTCGACCCACGTCGAACACGAGGCCGAGATCGGGATCGTGATCAAGGACCGGCTCCACCGCGTTTCCGAAGCGGAGGCGATGCGAGGCATTGCCGGCTTCGTGTGTCTCAACGACGTGACCGCCCGGGACTGGCAGAAGCGCGAGTCGCAATGGGCCCGCGCCAAGGGGTTCAACACCTTCTGCCCGGTCGGCCCTGCGGTTGTTGCCGGTCTCGACTGGCGGGATCTCGAGGTGATCGGTCGCGTGAACGGCCAGGTTCGCCAGCACGGGAAGGCGCGCGACATGCTCTTCGAGATCCCATTCCTTCTCTCGCATATCAGCCAGGTGATGACGCTCGAGCCGGGCGACCTGATCGCGACTGGCACGCCCGCCGGCGTCGGCCGGCTCAATGCCGGCGACATCGTCGAGGTTGAGATTCCCGGGGTCGGGGTGCTCCGGAATCCGGTGGTATCCGAATGACAATCCGGCTCTCCGACCGGCTTCGCCGCCTGCCGGGGTACCCGCTGGCCGAGATCCCTGCGATCAAGCGACGCCTGACCGAGTCGGGCGTGGACGTGATCGATCTTGGCGCGGGCGACAACGACGCGCCGCCGCCGGCGGACGTGGTCCGCGAGATGAACGCCGCGCTGGCCGACCCCGCCATGAGCAAGTACGGGTTCCAGCAGGGGTACGCCGGCTTTCGGCGGGCCGCCTCGGACTACGTGGCGCGGCGGTTCGGCCATCGGTTCGACCCGGCGACGGAGATTCTGCCCCTGATCGGTTCGAAGGACGGGCTGGCCCATCTCCCGTTTGCGTTCGTCGATCCGGGCGACGTGGTGATCCTGCCGGAGCCGGGGTATCAGGCGTATATCGGCGGGGCCATCCTGTCCGGGGCCGAGCCGCACGTGTATCCGCTTGCCGCAGATGACGGTTTCCTGCTGGAACTCGATCGGGTTCAGGCGACCGTGCTGGACCGGACCCGGCTCGTCTACGTCAACTACCCCAACAATCCGACCGCCGCGGTGGCGCCGCTCGACTATCTCGAGCGGACGGTGTCGATCTGCCGGACCCGCGGGATCGTCCTCGCATACGACAACGCCTACTGCGACCTGGTGTTCGATGACTACCGGGCGCCGAGCATCTTCGATGTGCCCGGCGCGCGCGACGTGGCGATCGAGTTTTTCTCGCTGTCGAAGAGTTTCTCGATGACCGGGTGGCGGATCGGCTTCGCCGTGGGTAACAGGGAGCTGATCGCCGCCCTCGCCAAGGTCAAGAGCTACACGGATACGGGGCCATTCCTCGCGATCCAACGAGCCGGTGTTGTGGCGCTTGACCGGGCCGAGGAGTTCGTGGCGCCGATCAAGGCGGACCTCTGCCGGCGGCGGGATGCGGGCGTGACGGCGCTCCGGGCGATCGGGCTCGCGGTGGAGACGCCCAAGGCCGCGATGTACCTCTGGGTCCCGCTCCCGACCGGTGTTTCATCGGGCCCGTTCACCCGCCACGCGCTCGAGCGCCACGGCGTCGTGACGCTGCCGGGGAGCGGTTTTGGCCCGGCGGGCGAGGGCTACTTCCGGATCGCGCTCACCGTTGGGCCGGACCGGCTCACGGAAGCGGCCGGCCGGATCGGGCAGGCGCTCGAAACGTTCGAACCCCGGCGTGTCAGAGCCGCCTCGTAACTTCCTGCCTTTCGGTCGGCGCCGAGCACCGTGGCTTGCCATTGCGGTGAGCCTCGGTGTGCACGCGCTGTTGTTACTCGTCCGGGTCGGTGCCTGGCTGCCGCCCCGCGAGCCCCGCGAACCCCGCGAGCAGGTCCTGTTCATACCGTTAGGCACGGAGGGGCCGCGTGCGGTCGAAATGGCCCTTCGCGAGCCGTCGGGCGGGGGGGCCCGGAACCAGTCGAAGACGTCCGGGGTCCGGGAGCTCCCAACCGACGAGACGGGTCCCGTTCCCGACCGACCGGTTCCACCGGACACCGTCGTGGTGGCCGCCGAACCGACGCCCGATTCGGTCTCGGGCCCCGTTGACCGGGGCCCCGGACGTGAGACCGGCCATGTCGGGCCCGCCCTCGGCGATGGCAAACTCTGGGTTCGGCCGCTGCCGCTCCCGCCGCGGGATTTGGCCCGGGCCGTGGTCCGGAGCCAGGCCGAGCTGGTGGACAGCGCGGTAACCGCTATCGTGCAGGGATACATCGACTCGGTGTTGTCGGTGGCGCCGGCGAACGAACTCCTGCCGCGGTGGACCACCAAGGTCGGGGGCCAGACGCTCGGGCTCGACGCCCAATGGATCTATCTCGGCCCGATCAAGGTGCCGACCGCCCTGGTGGCCGGGATTCTGAATGCCTTGGGGGCGTTGCCCGGCGGGGGCAGCGCCGAGACGAGCGACTACACCAAGTTCCGGGCGCTCCAGCAGATGCGGGAAGACGTCCAGATCGCAGCGCGGCGGGCGCAGACCATGGACGATTTCAAGCGGGCGATTCGCGAGCTTCGGGTCCAACGGGAACGGGATCGCGAATTCGTCAAGAACCAGAAGATTCCTCCAAAGAAGGCCGACTCGACGGCCACCAAGACGCCATGAAGCTCGTCGATCGGGAGGAGACGATCATGGTCGTGGTTGGAGGCGCCGGCACCGGCCGCGATCGTCCGGCCGCGGCCGAACTCAAACTGGCGATCGACGCCCGGGCCAACGGTCAGTCGTACCGCCGGGCCGTGGTGATCGGCGACGCGGAATTCCTCGACCGGCCCGACCTCCATCGTCACCCGACTATCGCGATCGGCGGGCCGGGCGTCAACGTCGTTTCACAGCGACTGGTGGACGATCTCCCGATGCGATGGCAGCATAAGGATCGTGCCTTTCTTCAGGCTGACCTCGACAATACCAACCGCGTTGCGCTTTGGGGGATGGACGCCGCGTCCACGGCGCAGGCGGTGGCGGCGTTCTTGTCGGAAGGATATCTGGACGCCCTCCTCGACCGCATCTGGCGGTTCCGGCCCGGCTCGCTGATGTGAGGCCCACCGCGTCAGCCTGCGGCGGCCGCGCTCCGCAGCGTGGCGAGCGCTACCGCACGACCCACCACTGCCAGTAATTCGTTGACCGGTTCCGAGACCGTGTCGCCCGTCAGGGCCACCCGGATCGGCTGCATGGCGTCGCCCAATTTGATCGCATGGGCTTCGGCCCGGGCCTTGATCGCCGCGAGAATCGGGTCGGGCATCCAGTCGACCTCGGTCAACGGCTCGAGAGCCGCGACGGCGTGCGTGAGGCTGGCCTGGTAGGCGGGACCCATCTTCTCGATCAGCGCCTTGGCCCTTGGCTCCAGGGCCGCCCGGCTTGGGTCGAGCCGCACCGCGACTCGCTCGGCCAGGTTGGAGGTGGTCCGGGCTCGGGTCTTGGCGGCGTCGATGATGGCGAGGAGCGGGCGGTCTCCCGTTGCGACACCGAGAAGGGCCAGATGGCGGCGAACCTCGGGCTCGAGGTCGGCGGCCGCCATGCTCGAGAGATATTGCCCGTTCATCCACTCCAGCTTGGCGAAGTCGAAAACGGCCGCCTTCTTCTGAACCGCCCCGAGGGTAAAGAGGGCGATCATGTCGGCGTCGGCCATGATCTCCCGGTCTTCCCCCGGCGACCAGCCGAGCAGCGCGAGAAAGTTCCGCATCGCGGCGGGGAGGATGCCCTTGTCCTGATAGTCGCCAACCGCGGTGGCGCCATGGCGTTTGGACAGCTTCTTTCCGTCGGGGCCGAGGATCATCGGCACATGGCCGAACACGGGAATTGGCGCGCCGAGGGCCCGATAGAGCGCGATCTGTTTGGGGGTGTTGGAAATGTGATCGTCGCCGCGAATCACATGGGTGATCCGCATCGCGATGTCGTCCGACACCACCGCCATGTTGTAAATCGGGGTCTTGTCGCTCCGGAGGATGACCAGATCGTCGAGGTCGCGGCCGTGCCAGGTAATGCGGCCGTGGACCGCGTCGTCCCAGGCGATTTCCTCGTCCGGCATCCGGAAGCGGATCACGAACGGCACCCCGGCTGCGACGCGGTGATCGATCTCGGCTCCCGGAAGGCGGAGGCAGCGGCGATCGTACTTGAAGCCGGCGCCCCCGTTCGGCGCGAGCTTCCGGGCCGCCTCGAGTTCCTCGCGGGTGCAGAAGCAGCGATAGGCCGCGCCCGCGGCCAGGAGCCGTTCGGCGTCGGCGCGATGGCGGGCCGCCTCGGCCCCCTGGAATACCGGACCCTCGTCCCAGGTGACCCCGAGCCAGTTGAGCCCGTCGAGGATGACCTGGGTGTGGGCCTCGGTGCTTCGGGCCTGGTCGGTGTCTTCGATTCGGAGCACGAACGTGCCCCCGGTCTTCCGGGCGAAGAGCCAGTTGAACAGGGCAGTCCGGGCCCCGCCGACGTGGAGATAGCCGGTCGGCGAGGGGGCAAAACGGACGCGGGGGACGGATTCGGCCATCAGTCAACAACAGGTAGGGGGAACCCACGGAGCGGGAGGGATTCGAACCCTCGATAGGGGATTTCGCCCCTATAACGGTTTAGCAAACCGCCGCCTTCAGCCTCTCGGCCACCGCTCCAATGGGGTAACAAATTGGGTGAGGGGGGCGCGATCCGCAACCCGAGGCCTCACGCTCTCCGGCGGAAGGCCTCGCTCAGGGTGTTGCAGGCCAGGGCGGTCGCGACGATCAGCGCCCCGGGATAGATCGCGAGCCAGGGCGCCGCGCCGAGATTCTGCTGGGCGCCGGTGAGCATGTTGCCCCAGCTGGCCTGGGGCGGGCCGACCCCCAGCCCCAGAAAACTCAAGGCGGACTCGGTGAGGACCGCTTGGGCAACGCCGACGCTCGCCGCGGCCGTCAGGGTCGGCACCAGGTGAGGCAGGACGTGGCGGAGAAAGAGCCGGGCCCTCGACTCGCCGAGGGCGACCGACACGGCGACGTACTCCCGTTCCCGGAGCGTGAGCGTCTCGGCGCGGACGAGCCGGCCGATTCCCATCCAAGCCGTGGACCCGATGGCGATGATCAGGGTAGCGGTCCCCGCGCCGAACAGGGTCACGATCACGAGAAGGACGAAGAACGCGGGTACGGCGATGGCCGCGTCGAGCAGCCGGCTGGTTGCGGCGGCGAGCCACCGCGGCCGGGAGGCGGCGATGGCGCCCACCAGGGTGCCCACGATCAAGGCGACGAGCCCGGCCGACAGTCCGACGACGAGCGAGACCCGCCCGCCCGACATCAGGCGCGCCAGAACGTCCCGGCCGCTCTCGTCGGTGCCGAGCGGGTGGGCCGCGGACATGGCCGCCGCGGTGTGGCCGAGGTCGATCAGGGTCGGGTCGGCGTGGTAGACGAGCGGTCCGGCGAACGCGAACAGGGCCAGTACGCCGATCCCCGCCGCGGCCCGGGCAATTGATGAGGCCCCGGCGCTCATGCCTCGCTCCGGATTCGCGGGTCGGCCCATCCGTAGGCGAGATCGAGCAGGAGGTTGGCCGTTACCACGGTGGCGGCGACCACCAGCGCGATGGTCATCACCAGCGGATAGTCCCTGCCTAACGCCGCCTCGACGCTGAGGCGACCCATGCCGGGCCAGGCGAACACCGTTTCGGTGACGGCCGCCCCCCCCACCAGCATCGGAATCTGGAGACCGAGGACGGTAAGGAGCGGGACCAGGGTGTTCCGGGCCACATGGCGGCGGAGGACGGTCCCCGGGGAGAGCCCCCGGGCCGCGGCGGGCCGGACGTGGCTGGCGTTCACCGCGGTGGCCACGGCGGCCCGGAGGAACCGGATCAGCTCGGCCGAGAGCGGCAGGGCCAGCACGGCGACCGGCAGGACCAGATGGGCGAGCCGGTCGGCCAGGTCGTCGGCCCGGCCAGGGGTCACCATTCCGCCGGCCGGGAGGAGGCGCCATCGGGCCGCCACGAGCAAGATCGCCAGGATGCCGAACCAGAACGGCGGGATGGCAAGCGAAGTGAAATTGACGAGGCCGACGAGTCGGTCGAGCCGACCCCCGGGCCTGGTCCCGACCGCGAGACCCACGGGCACCGCGATCGTCAGGGCCGCCAGCAGTGCCACGGCCACCAGCACGAGGGTGTTGGGCAGGCGGCTGGTGACGGTGGCGAGGGTCGGTGTCTGGTAGAGAAAGCTCCGGCCGAGATCGCCGCGGATGAGCCGTGCGTGCCAGCGGAGATATTGGATGGGGAGTGGCTGATCGACCCCAAGCCGCTCTTCGATCGCCCGGCGTTCAACCGCGCTGAGCTTCGGGTCCGCCAGCACCGCGGGCCCTCCGGGCGCGGCGTGAATCAGCAGGAATGTGGCGGTGGTCACCAGCCAGAGCACCAGCAATCCCTGGAGGAGGCGCCGGAGCAGAAATCCGCCCATCGGGTCAGCGGGCCGTGAAGTAGAGCTTCTCGGCGTGGCGCAGGGCGTCGCGGATTCCGAGCGCCGGGAGTCCCTTCAGTTCCGCCCGCCGGACCTGGACCTCCCGGGGATAGTAGAGCAGGAGTACCGGCGGATCCTCCGCCTCGACCGCCTGGAACGCCAGGTAGGCCGCCCGCCGCCGGGCCGGATCGAGGGTGGCCCTGCCTAACGCCAGCAAGCTGTCGGCGGTCCGGTTGGCGTAGAGCACGTCGTTGTTGGACTGCCCGGTGCCATAGTAGGAAAACTGGTCCGGATCGAGGGGGGTGTTCCACCAGATCAGATAGGCCTCGTGGCGCCTGGGGGTGACGTAGTCCCGGACCAGCGAGGCGAACTCCATCGTCTTGATGTCCGCCTGGACGCCGATCCGCTTGAAGTCCTGCTGGACCGCGACGGCCGTCTGCTCGCGACTCGGGTTCCCCTTGTCCACCAGCATCGTGAACTGGAACGGCCGGCCCCCGGCGTTCCGGAGACTTCCATCGGCCGACCGATGCCAGCCCGCCTCAGCCATGAGGGCCAGGGCGCGCGCGGTGTCATAGGGGATCTTGGGCAGGCTGTCGGCGTAGTACTCCTTCAGCGCCACCGGGATCGTCCCCTGCGGATAGTCCGCGTAACCCCGCATGACGCCGTCGATAATGGCCTGGCGGTTCACCGCCAACGTGAGCGCCCGGCGGACCGTGGGCGACTTGAACAGGGGCAGGCTCTGGTTGAAGCCGACGTAATAGTGCTGCGGCACCGTCACCTGATCGATCCGAAGATCGGGCTCGTCGGTGAGCCCGCGGATGTTGGCCGGCTCGAGCGTCACGAGGTCGAGCTCGGCGGCCCGGAGTTGGGCCACCTGCGCGTTCACATCGGGCACGATCTTGAAGACGATCCGGGACAGTTTCGGCCTGGCGCCATAGTACCGCGGGTTGGCCGTCAGCACGATGTAGCTACCCGGCACCGACTCGGCCACCTGGTACGGGCCGGTCCCGATCGGGTGGGACCGGTTGAAGTCGACCTGATCGGCAATCGGGCCGGTAAACGCATGGGCCGGGATGATACCCGCGTTGTGGCCCAGCAGCGTCAGGAACGGGGCGAAGGGGGACTTGAGCCAGAAATCCACCGTGAGTGAGTCCGCCACGGTGACGGAATCGACCACCGAAAAGTCCGACCACTGAAGGGTCCCGGACTTTGGGTCGAGGATCTGGTCGAAGGTGAACTTCACGTCCGCGGAAGTGAATGGTTTCCCGTCGTGCCAGACGACACCAGGACGAAGGCTGAAGGTGTAGCGGCGGCCGTCCGTGGCAATCCGGTACCCCGTTGCGAGGTCCGGCTCGGGGACGATCGAGTCGCTCGGCCGCATCAGCCCCGGGAAGATCACCTTGTTGATGATCACCGAGCCGATGTCGGGCGAGAGCGGCGCGTTCATCACCGGGTCGTTGATGAGGGCCAGCCGGAGCGTGTCGCTCGGCGGGCCCGACCGGCGGCACCCGGCGAGTGCCACGATCGCGGCCGCGAGGAGTGCCCTCCGGCTCATGCCAGTGCCGACTCGACCGCCGCGACCGCATCGCCGAGGGCGGCGACGAACCGGTTCTGTCCCCGCATCAGATGGGTCCGGATGAAGCCGGCCCGCGACGGCGTGGCCTCGGGGAGTTCGAGGGCGGGGGCCAGGTCGGGGAGCGGCAGCACCGTCTCGGCGTGGTCGTGGAAGAACGCGGGACGGGTGGTGAAGTTGACCGGCACCAGGTACCGGGCCAGCCGGCGGATCGCGGCGTTCAATCGTCGCACGGCCGGATCACCGGCCGGCGCGGAGGCAAGGCCGGCGGCGCGTGCGTTGAGCCGGGCCACCGCCTGGTCGAGAGCGGCCACGGCGGCGCGGGCGGGGTCGAAGGAGAACTTTGCCCCGGCTGCCTGTTGATACCGGTCGAGCGTGCCGCGGAACTCCCCGAGGGTCCGGGCGAAATCGAACGGCGCCACGGTCCGGTTGGCGGCTTCCATCACGGCGGCGAGGTAGATCTTGATATCGGTTTCGAGAATGCCGCGGTCGGCGATCTCCATCGTGTCGTCCTCGGTGTGCCAGGCGATATTGGCCCCGCAACCGCCGACGGCGTAGTAGCCCTTCCGGGCCCGATCCTCGGCCGACATCGTCGAGAGCAGCATGAAGTAGCTCGAGATCCCGATGTTGTTGAAGGAGTAGTCTCCGGCCGTGAACGGACGTTCGCCGCGGGCTTCCTTCCCGGCGATGTCGCGAATCACGCCCTTGCAGAAATCTTCCGTTTCGGACATCCAGGAGATGTCGTAGTACTCGGTGGCCCAGCGGCAGCCCGGCGAGTCGCAGTTCACCTGGGCGATGCAGGAGCGATAGAGCTCCTGGGCGTAGTGATCGGCAAACCAGGTGCTCCCGGCGTACCGGCCGGTCGAATGCCCGGGCCACCAGGCGATCCAGACCGACCGCTTGAGCGAGGCGCGCTGCTGCCAGAGCACCCGGGCGATTTCGAGCATGGTGCCGTCGCCCACGGCGTTGTCGCCGACCCCGACATCCCAGGAGTCATAGTGGCCGTGGAGGAGCACGAATGGCTCGGCTTCGTCGGTTCCCTGGATCTTCACGACCGGAATGGGGGAGACGTACCAGCCCTCCTCAAGGTCGGCCACGATGGTGCCGACCTCTTGCCGCCCGGCCGCCTTGATGATCTCCTGGCCGTCGGGGTTGCTGACCGCCACCACGGGGATCGACGGCTTTCGGGGGAGATCGTACAGGTCGGGCGTGCCCCAGACGGTGGTGCAGATGCCCCAATGGGGGTTCTTGCCCGGATTCACGGCGATGATGCCGACGGCGCCGAGGGCCTCGTAGTGGGCAACCTTGCCAGGCATGCCGAAGCCCTCGGTGACGACGATCCGGCCGCGGGCCATCGGGTCCAGGCTGGACTGGGGTGGGCGCTGGAAGAACTCCTCGAGGCTCGGGTCCTGCTGGTTCGGGATGTAGAGGAGGGGAGCGGTGCGGCCAGTTGTGGCCAGGCTCATGGCCATGGGCTTGGCTCGGAAACTCCGGGTACCGCATTCGACCCGGGCGGCGCCGGGAAGGCTCAGGAACAGCTCGGGGCGGTGGACGGTGACGGGGACGCCGAGCTTCTCGAGCCGACCGACGATTTCGCCGGCGGCGGTTTCCACGTCGCGGGGATGTTCCCGCTTGAGGGAGGAGAAGCGTTCGATCAGCGACCAAGCGTGGTCGGTGGTCACGGCGCCAAGGGCGGCACGGACGTCGGGGAGGAGCACAGGGCCTCGGGGCGATCTGTCGGAGTAAGTCGGACGGAAGCGAGCTAATCTACGACGAGAATCGGCCGACTTCCAGCGGCAATCAATGTTTTCAACAATATCCATAAATCAGACGAGGGCGACACTTGAGCTATCGTCGAGTTGATAGCAGTTAATATGTTGCCTTGTAGCTCTTTACAATATTGCCTTTTCTCATGTTGATAAGTTGTGGTGTCTAAGTAGTGCGTTTGTTGGAATTTGTGTTGATATCTTGGCTCTTCTCCCAACTGAGTGGGTGATTTCGAGCTCGTTTCTCAGATGTCAGGCAGCATGCACGTCAGGATCTTGAGACGCAGATACTCCGGATCGCGGAGGCCATACGCCCGGCGCTGGAGCACCCCACTTGAGCGCCGCGCGCCATTGGTCGAAGAAGCGCCGCGCCCAGCCTTCCCGCTGATAGGCCCAGAGCTGGCCGAAGGACTCCTTGAGCACGGAGGCCGTGTGCAACCGCTGGTTGGCCGCGAGCAACAGCTTCAGCGCCTGCCGCCCCTCGAGCGTGAGATTCTCGCGATGGGCCAGCAGCGTGTACTTCTGCCCCTTGATGAAGCGGCGATCCTTCCCCGTGACCCGAGCATACTCGCGCTTGCGCACCGTGTCGAGCGCCGCGTCGAGGTCCCGAACGGCTTCCCCATGTCCATCACCGCCAGCTGGATCCGGCCGCTCTTCCGGGGACCCAGCCCCGTGAAGAACTGGCCCATGCTCGCCTCCGAGCGATCGGTGCCGCCAGATCGGCCGCCGCCGCACCAGGTCGCTCACCACGATCCGGTAGGTGTGCCCCTTCCGGATGGAGATCTCGTCGATCCCGATGGCGCGCGGCCCGGGCCGACCCGCGCGCCGCCGCTGCTCGCGCATGGACTGCATCTCCAGCGCTTTGATGGTCCAGTTGAGGTGCGTCTCCCGGGCCACATCCTGGATGGTCGAGGCGCGACCGCGCCGGCCCACAAAGAAGGCGAAGCGCTTGGTGGAGAACGGCGAGTCCGCCAGGAAGTCCCGCCACGCGGACGGCGCCGATCCACACCCGCACTTGACCGAAGTCCACTTGGGCCTGCTCCCCCGGGGCCGTCTCAAAGCGGACCGTCGCGACCGACGGGGCCGCCGCGGCCCGCAGCGGGACGACCGCCCGGCGCACGATGATCACGGATCCGGTGAAGCCCTGCTCCCGCAACTCGCGGTGCAGCACGACCGCGTTATAACCGACTTCCGGCGCCCGGCCGGCGAGCCAGTCGCGGTACGGATCGAGCCGCGACACCGCCCGACGTCGGTCGCGGGGCTGGTAGCCCCCGCGCGTCCGCCACGCGCGGACCGTCTTGCGGTCGAGTCCGTACGTGCGGGCGACGGCGGCGACCGACGCGCCCCGCGCCAGGGCCTGCACGACCTGCTCGACGACCGTCTCTGTCACCATCGGATCTACTCCGGGCCAAGGCTGTCCCGAAGATGGCCCCTGGCTCGGCCCCGTCCCCCCGTCCTGCGCCCACTCTCGATCCGGCATCGCCCAGCTCCCGCGGTGGGGGTGGGGAATTTGAGACGATCACTGGGTGGGGAATTTCACACGATCGCTGACAGCGCTCCACCTCCCGCAGATACCGGGCGATCGTGCGGTCGATGTCCCGCTGCAGGGTCGCGAGGCGGGCCGGGGTGTAGCTCCGGTCCCGCGCATTCACCGCCCGGAACTTGCTGCCGTCGATGGCCAGCAGCTCGCCGCCAAAGAGCTCCAGCTCCCGGCAGAGGAGGACGAACTCCCGGCCCACGCGCTTCAGCGCTTCGGGA
>JAYUZK010000066.1:0-5874 GCA_043751835.1 Gemmatimonadota bacterium
CAGCCGGCCGGCCGCCATGATCCGCCAACTCCGGCTCTTCGTCCGGATGCTGGATTGGGCCTGCTGGGTCCGGTTCGGCCGGTCGCTCGACCAAGCGGACGACGCTCGGCGGCTCCAGCTCCTCCAGGCTTTCGAACGGGCACCGGTCCAGCTGGTCAGGCGCGGGGTCTGGGGGCTCCGGACGCTGGTGTTCATGGGCTATTACACCCAGGCCACCGGTCATTGCCGCCCTTGGCTACCGGGCCTCCCCTGGCGGATGGCATGCCCGCCGATGACGGCCAGGCGCTACGACGTGGTGATCGTCGGGGCCGGGGCCGGCGGCGGTACCATGGCGGCTCGGATGGTCTCGCTGGTGGCGGCCGGACAGTCGGTCCTGGTCCTGGAACAGGGCCCGCGGTTCCAGACCACGACTTCACCGGCCGCGAGCTGGACATGGCCGGCGCCCTCTTCGCCGACGGCGGCGGGTTCCTCACCGCGGACGGCAGCATGACGCTGGCCTTCGGGCAGGGCTATGGCGGCTCGACCATCGCCTACACCGGTACCTCGCTGGTGGCCCCCGAGCGGGTGATCCGGCGCTGGAACGTGCCAGGTTTGAGCCACGGCGACATCACCACCCGCGCCCAGCGATACCTGGGCGAAAACAACGTCCATCTCCTCCCGCCCGAGGAGATCAACGAGAACAACCGCCTGTTCGTCGCTTCGTGCTCGAGACCTGCATGTACTTCCCGTTCATCACCGCAAAGAACCTCACCGGTTTCGGCCCTGATCACACTCGGCCCATGGACGCGTTCCCCAGGCTCCAGATGATCCTGGTGCTGGCGTGCGACCGTGCGGTGGACGGCAACCGGGTGGCGGTGGACCGGCTCGGGAAACCGGTGGTCCGATACCGCTTCACCGATCAAGTCCGCGAGTCGCTCGCGGCCGCGACCCGGATCTTCTTCGGGGCCGGCGCGGTGCGGGTCCATGCGGCGCTGGCCGATCCGCCGGTGATCGAATCCGCCGAGGCCAGGACGCTCGATCGGCGCATCGAGGCCCGTCATTTCCTCCCCGGTGCCACCTCGATCTCTTCGGCCCATCTGATGGGCGGCGCGGCGATGGGCCGCACCGCGGCCGATTCCGTCACCGACGGCTTCGGGCGGGTTCACGGCCGGCCCTGGCTTCGGGTAGCCGATTCGTGTCTCTTTCCCGACGCGCTCGAGATCAATCCGTACCTCACCATCATGGCGCTGGCGGACCGGGTGGCCGACGGTTTGCTGGCCGAGCTGAAGACGACCTGACCGTGCCCAAGTATTCCGGTGCCGAACTCGTGGTCCGGGCCCTCGAACACGAGGGTATCCGCTTCGCGTTCGGCATTCCCGGTACCCACAACATCGAGTTGTACGACGAGCTGGCCAAGTCGGATAAGGTCCGGACCGTCCTGATCACCGACGAGCAGAGCGCCGGCTTCATGGCCGACGCAGTGTGGCGCTCGAATCGGGAACTGGCGTGTGCCAACGTGGTACCCGGCGCCGGACTCACCCACGCCCTCTCAGGGATAGCCGAGGCGTATCTCGACGGGATGCCGTTGCTGGTGCTGGGGTGCGGGATCCGGCAGGACAGCCGGAAAGCCTACCAGCTCCACGACATCGATCAGCTGGCGATCGCGGCGCCGGTCTGCAAGGCCACCTTCCGGCCGGCCAACGGGGGGCTGATCTACGAGACCATCCGAAGAGCCTGCACGATTGCCCGGGCGGGGACTCCCGGGCCGGTGATGGTCGAGATTCCGGTCGATCAGTATCTGTTCCGACACGACGTCGCGCGGCTCGAGCCGCCAGCCCCGATCGCACTACCGGTGCCCGACCCCGCCCTGATCGCGAAAGCGGCCGATCTCCTCCGGCGCTCCCGCCCGCTCCTTTACCTGGGCTGGGGCGCCGCGAGCGCAGGCAATCATCTGGTCCGGTTGGCCGAAGCGTTAGGCAGCCCCGTGGCGACGACCATCACGGGCAAAGGGGTCTTTCCCGAGCATCATCCACTATTCCTGTGGAACGGATTCGGGGACGCGGCCCCGCCATTCGTCCGGGAGGCGGCTGCGGAGTGCGGGGTGACACTCGCGATCGGGTGCCGGTTCAGCGAGGTGGGGACGGGGAGCTACAGCTCTGTGCCCAGGGGGGCGCTGGTCCACGCCGACATCGACGCCAGTGTCTTCGGCCGGAACTTCCCCGCCGAGATCATGCTGCACGGCGACGCGGGCACGGTGGTCCAGGCGCTGCTGCTGGCGTTAGGCACCACCCCGCCTCGGCGCGACGCTCGCCTTGAGGCCCGGATCGCGGCTGGCCACGTCGAGGTGCGGGCCGGCCGCCTCGACCGGGCGAGCCAGGACCGAGTGACGCCGGCCGTGCTGTTCAATGCGCTGGCGCACGCGTTCGGGCCCGAGACCGTCTACACCACCGACAGCGGCAACGGGACCTTTCTGGCGATGGAATGTCTCACGCTGGACCGGCCGGGGCAGCTGCTGGCGCCCGTGGACTATTCGTGCATGGGATACTCAGTGCCCGCCGCCATCGGCGCCAAGCTGGCGCGACCGGATCGGCCGGTGGTGGCATTGCCGGGGGACGGGGCACTACTGATGACCGGCCTCGAGCTGCTGACCGCAGCGAGTCAGGGTGCGGCTGTGGCGGTGTTTGTGCTCCGGGACCGGGAGCTGGCACAGATCGCCCAATTTCAGCGGACGGCGTTCAACCGGAAGGCCGCGAGCGTGCTGCCGGATTACGACGTGGCGAGTCTGGCTGAGGCGGTGGGGATCGAGTGGCTGCGGCTGGACGCGGACGCACAGGTGGCCGAGGTCGTGGCGGAGGCGAAGGCCGTGACTGAGGCCGGCCGGCCGATCGTGGTGGATGTGGCGATCGATTACACCGAGCCGACGTATTTCACCAAAGGCGTTGTCCGGGCCAACCTGGGGCGGTTGCCGTTCAGGGATCGGATCCGGTTCATTGCGCGAGCGGTGGGGCGACGACTCATGTCTTGAGGTTCCCCACGGCCGAGGTGAGCCGCTCCCCAGCCGCTGCGAGATGAGTCGCGGAGGCCGTGATCTCTTCCGTGGCCGCGTTCAGCTCCTGCGCCGCCGCCGCCAGCTCCTCGGCCGACGCCGCATGCGACTCCACCCCGGTCGCGAGCTCCCGGCTCCGCCCCACGATCCCGTCAATCAGCGAACGCACCTCATTCGCCGCCCGCGACACCCCGCGGGTCCATTCGTCGATCCCCTCGGCCTCCATTGCCACACTCTTGAGGCCGTCCACCGCGGCCACCGCCGCGTCCCGGGCTTGCAGGCCGCCCTGGCCCAGCCGGATCATCCGCTCCCGCGCCGCCGCCACCCGTTCCAGTACCGACCGCACGGTCTCACTGGTGGCCATCGCGGTCTGCGCCGCCTGCGCAGCGAGCTTCCGAACTTCGTCGGCCACGACCGAAAAGCCCTCACCCTGTTGCCCGGCTCGGGCCGCCTCGATCGAGGCGTTGAGGGACACCACCCGGGTCTGCTTGGCAATGGCGCGGGACTGATCAAGGAGCCTTTCGATCTCGGCGGCGGCGGACGCGAGCGCCTCCGCCTCCTCGGTGCCGCGGGCCACTTCCTGGGAAAAGCCCTCGAGGGCAGAGGCACTCTGACCGAGCCGTTCCTGATGGTTGCGGGCCAGGGCGGCAAGCTCGGCGTTCCGCTCGGCCGTCCTCGAGGCCCCGGCTGCCACGTCCTGGGCGATACTCAGGATCCGCACGGCATCGTCCGCCACGCTCCGGACCAGACTGGCCTGGCCGATGGCCCGGTCGGTGAGGTCGGAGGTGGTCGTGGCCACGTTTTCGGTGCTGCCCATCACCTGCTGGGTAGCCTGGGAGATCTCCTCCGACAGCGCGGCCGATTCCTGGGCCGCGATCCGGATCGCCTCGGCGAGCCGGCGGAGCTCGTACGTCATCATCCGGACGGCGTCGGTGAGGGGGCCTCCGCCGATCGCCTGGATCTGGGCCTCGGTGACGCCGAGGTCCCCCTTGGCCATCCGGTTCACCACCTTCTCGGTGGCGGCGAGCGGCCGGACGATCATCCGGACGAACCACCGCTCCACGATGCTCAACACCACCAGCGTCACCACGGCAAAGGCGCCGATCTTGGCCGGCTTGGGCCAGCCGCCACCCAATTCGACAATGAGCCAAACCAGGGCGGAAAGGATCACGACGATCCCGATCCCGGCAATCTGGAGCCGCCGGGTCAGCGGGTGGATGGAGGGCATGGGAAGAAAGGTAATCCGTCTCCTATATTCCCCCATGACTTACACGCCCGAAACCATCGAACCGAAGTGGCAGCAGCGCTGGGCAGAGCGCCGGACCAACGAGCCGGACCTGGACGGGGCCGAACGGCCCTTCTACAACCTGATGATGTTCCCCTACCCGTCGGCCGAAGGGCTCCACGTGGGGAACTTCTACGCGTTCACCGGAAGCGACGTTTTCGGCCGGTTCATGCGGCTCCAGGGGCACACGGTGTTCGAGCCGATCGGGTTCGATGCGTTCGGGATCCAAAGCGAGAACTTTGCCTTGAAGGTCGGGACCCATCCCGGCGTCCTGATCCCGAACAACATCAAGACCTTCACCCGTCAGCTGACCCAGCTGGGCGGGATGTTCGACTGGACGCACGTCCTCTCGACGACCGATCCCGCTTACTACAAGTGGACCCAGTGGATCTTCCTTCAGCTCTACAAGGCGGGGAAGGCCTACCGGACCAAGGCGGCGGTCAACTGGTGCCCAAGCTGCAAGACCGTGCTGGCCAACGAGCAGGTCGAGGGCGGAATCTGCGAGCGATGCGGGAGCCAGGTGGAGCAGCGCCGGCTGGAGCAGTGGTTCTTCAAGATCACGGACTACGCCGAGCGACTGCTCGCCAATCTGGACGACCGGTCGAAGATGGACTGGTCCGCCAAGACGACGGCGGCGCAACGCAACTGGGTCGGGCGCAGCACCGGGGCCGAGATTGACTTCACGGCGGCGGGCGAGAAGATCCGGGTCTTCACCACCCGTCCCGACACCGTCTTCGGCGCCACGTTCATGGTGCTCGCGCCAGAACACCCGCTGGTGGCCAGGCTCACCACGGCGGCCCAGGAGGGCGCCGTGGCCGCTTACCAGAAGGCCGCAGCCGCCCAGGATCTGACGTCACGGAAGGTGGGCGACAAGGAAAAGACCGGTGTCTTCACCGGTGGGTACGCCACCAACCCGGCCACCGGCCAGCCGATCCCGGTGTGGATCGCCGACTACGTCCTGATGGACTACGGAACCGGCGCCATCATGGCGGTGCCCGGCCACGATGAACGGGACTTCGAGTTCGCCACCCGGTTCAAGCTCCCGATCGTCCGGGTAGTGGCCCGCGCCGACGAAACCGAGGGCGCCCCGGTTACCGAACCCTCGGCCGATACCGAGGGCGCCCGGCTGGTCAACTCGGGCGAATTCAACGGCCGGACCGTGGCCGATGGGTTCGCCGCGATCGTCGGGTGGCTGGAAGCGAAGGGCGCGGGCAAGGGCGTGGTGCGGTACCGGCTCCACGACTGGTGCATCTCCCGCCAGCGATACTGGGGCCCGCCGATCCCGATCATTTATTGTGACAGCTGCGGCGCGGTGCCGGTCCCGGAGAAGGATCTCCCGGTGATCCTGCCTCAGATCGAGGATTTCCGGCCCGACGATTCCGGGGTCTCCCCGCTCGCACGCCACAAGGAGTGGTACCACGTGGCCTGCCCCACCTGCGGGAAGCCCGGCCGCCGCGAAACCGACGTCTCCGACAACTTCCTCGACTCGGCCTGGTACTTCTACCGCTATCTCACCACCGAGTTCGCCGACCGGGCGCTCGATCCGGCCCGGGTGAAGAAGTGG
>JAYUZK010000067.1:0-18736 GCA_043751835.1 Gemmatimonadota bacterium
GCCCTGACCGCCTGCAGCGGCGCCACCGCCGGCATCGTGCAGGTCGCGCCCGCCCCGGCCATCCGGGTGCAATCGAGTCCCGAAGCCATCGCCAGAGCCCAGGCCGACAGCATTCGGCTCGGCTGGGTGGCGGGGGACGCCAATTTCATGGCCGGGATGATCAGTCACCATGCCCAGGCGATCGCGATGTCCCATTGGGTGCCGACCCACGGCACCGCCGCGATCCACACCCTGGCCGCCCGGATCATCAACGCCCAGACCGACGAAATCGTCATCATGCAGCAGTGGTTGAGCGACCGGCGCCAGCCGATACCCGAACCGAATCCGCGGGGCATGACGATGATGATGAACGGGATGCAGCACGAAATGCTGATGCCCGGCATGCTCACCGAAGCCCAGATGCAGCAACTCGACCGGGCCCGAGGAGCCGAATTCGACCGGCTCTTCCTGACCTTCATGATCCAGCACCACAATGGCGCCGTGTCGATGGTCAAGGAACTCTTCAATACGTACGGCGCCGGCCAGAACGAGGTCGTGTTCAAGTTCGCGTCCGACGTCAACGTCGACCAGATCACCGAGATTGCGCGGATGGAGCGAATGCTCGCCGCCATGGCACCGGCGAAACCCGCGCCGTGATCGCCCACTCAGCCTCCACCGAGGATTTCACCATGGTACCAGGGTTTTCGGCCCGTCGATGGGCCTCATTGTCGTTTGTCGCCGGGATGCTGGCCGTCACGGCTTGTGCCTCCTCGTCCGGCTCGAGTGCCGGCGCTCCCTCGCCGCTGATGTCGGTGGCTGCGCCGAGTCCCGACCCCCGGGTCGGCCTCAAGGCCGGCAAGTATGACGCCGGCGAGGCTGCGTGGAACATGCGCCTCGTGTCCAACACCAAGCCGTCGGAGAAGTTCGTCGGGATCACCAATTCCGACCTGGCCTTCACCCGCAACTACGCGATCCAGGGTAGTTACAGCGGCTACCAGGTCTGGGACATCAGCAACCCGGCCACCGTGACGTTGAAGACCGGCTACTATTGTCCGGCCTCCCAAAGCGACGTCTCCACCTACGGCAATCTCCTCTTCGTCTCGGGTGAAGGCACCTCGGCCCGGCTCGACTGCGGCGCCCAGGGTGTCAAGGATCCGTCCAGCAAGGACCGGCTCCGCGGCCTCCGGATCTTCGACATCACCGACATTGCCAATCCGAAGAACGTCGGCAACGTGCAGACCTGCCGGGGCTCTCACACCCACTCCGTGCTGGTCGATCCCAAGGACAAGGACAACGTCTACGTCTACATCTCCGGTTCAGCCGGGGTTCGGCCTGCGGACGAATTGTCCGGCTGCAGCAGCACCGCGCCCGACAAGGATCCGAACTCCGCCCTGTTCCGGATCGAGGTCATCAAGGTGCCGCTCGCTCACCCCGAGCAGGCCGCTATCGTGTCCTCGCCCCGGATCTTCAACGACCTCATCGCGCCCGGTCATCACGGGGTTGCCCCGGACGACAAGGCCGAGCTCGAGGCCGCCAAGGCCAAGGGCGCGTTCATCATGTCGATGGGTGGGCAGGAGATGGTCCTCCCCACCGGGTTCGCGAAGATGTTGCTCGACAGCGTGGTCAAGGCACGGAGCGGAACCGGCCCGGCCACCGGCGCCGACAGCGCGGCCCTCCGCGCGGGGCTTCCGGCCATGATCGCCAAGATGATGGGGCAAGCTCCCGCCGACGGCAAAGGGCCGAAGCCGGGCCCGACCCAGTGCCACGACATCACCCTGTACCCCGCGATCGGGATGGCCGGCGGGGCCTGCGAAGGCTATGGCCTGCTGATCGACATCCGGGACCCGGTGAATCCCAAGCGGATCGGCGCCGTTTCGGATTCCAATTTCTCCTACTGGCACTCGGCCACCTTCAACAACGACGGCACCAAGATCCTCTTCTCGGACGAATGGGGCGGCGGCGGCGGGCCGAAGTGCCGTGCCTCTGACCCGAAGGAGTGGGGTGCCGACGCGATCTTCACGCTCGTCAACGGCAAGATGCAGTTCCAGAGTTACTACAAGATGCCGGCCGCCCAGACCTCACTGGAAAACTGTGTCGCCCACAACGGCTCGCTGATTCCGATTCCCGGCCGCGACGTGATGATTCAGTCGTGGTATCAGGGCGGCGTCTCGGTCTTCGATTGGACCGATGCGGCCCACCCGAAGGAGATTGCCTTTTTCGATCGCGGCCCGGTTGATTCAACCCGGATGGGCAACGCCGGGTCGTGGTCGGTCTACTGGTACAACGGTGTCATGGTGAGTTCGGAGATCGGCCGCGGGCTCGACATCTTTGAGCTGACGGCAAGCCCCGCGATCTCGCAGAACGAGATCGACGCGGCCAAGTCGGTCAAGCTCGACTACCTGAACGCCCAGGGCCAGCCGAAGATGGTCTGGCCGACGACCTTCGCGCTCGCTCGCGCCTATCTCGATCAGCTCGAGCGCTCGAAGGGATTGGGCCGGGGACAGATTGTCTCGACCCGTCAGGGTCTGGCGACCGCCGAGCAGGCGTCGGGCGTGGCGCGGCGGAATGCGCTGACCCAGCTCGCCGGGCAGTTGGACGGTGATGCGCGCGGAGCCGATGCCGCGAAGGTGCGGATGCTGGCCGGCGCGGTCCGCGATCTGGCCGGCGCCATGTAGGTTGGTCTGACCGAACGACGAAGGCCGGCGGGGGCAGATGCCTCCGCCGGCCTTCGTGTTTTCCTTCCGTGTCCCCTGCTGTTTGCTAGGCCGAGCGGCGCTTCGGAGCTGCCCGCAGCGCCGCGCGGGGTACGACTACGACGGCGGCGGCGACGAACACTTCCGCGTCGAGCCAATCAGTGAGTTGTCGGTCCCGCTCCGGGAGTTCCTGCCCGACCACCTGCGGCATCACCGCATGGCGGTGGCCGGCTCGCATCAGGAACCACATCGCCGGGGCCCCGACTTCATTGCGGGCGGGGTTCGCCTCGTGGGCTTCGTATGAGACGAAATGGAACTCCCTGCCGCGGTGCAGCAATCGGCACTGATCCGTCTTGTAGTTGCTCATGAGCTCGGGCCTGCAAGGGAGTTGAGGGCGCCCAAACAGCGGCGCCCCAAGGGTGACACGGCCTAATCTAACCGGGGGGACTCACTTCAGGAGTGTCCGCGGAGTCGGAATCGACGTCCGGATCTGGTGCGGCGAGCGGGTCGAGCGGGTCGGACGGGCCACGCTCGGCACGGCGCTGCCGCTTCTCTTCGCGTTTCTTGACTTTCGCCAGTTCTTTCTGGCGCTTTTCGAAGCCGTAGTTCCGCTTGGGCAAGGGCGTCTCAGGGGTGCGAGGGATGCCGGGGCGACAATTGACGCCTCGGTCAAGATAAGGGGTCCGGGGAGTCGCCGCTCCCCGGGCTGCTCACAACGACGACACTAGAGCCGGGGCCTGGTCGTTCTCGGCGCTTTGCCGCAGTTGGCTGGCCAATCCGCCGGCCACGTGCCCGGTGCCTTGTCGCGCGAAATGAACTCGGGATCCTCCGACGCGAGGAAGATCATCATCGCCGCGAGGGTGGCGTTGTGCTTGAGGTCGTCGAACACCAGCTTGTCGTAGGTGTCGCGGCCGGTGTGCCAGGTATAGGTGCCGTAGTTCCACGGTACGGCGCCCATCCCGAACGCGGGCGTGCCGTAGCACGCGAAGACCGCGCCGTCGGTGCCGCCCGGATTGCCGGTTGGCACGTCGCTGAAATTCCACGACACCACATTTTCGGACTCAGGCTGTCGGTGTAGAACGACGGCAGTCGACCGTACCAGGTCTTGAGGTGCATTCCCATGGCGGAGAGCCCGGCGCCGGCCAGCGATTGAACCCGGCCGGTACCGTTGTCCTGGTTGAAGAGCGCCTGCAGCCCCTTCATCACTTCGGGGTGATCCTCGGTGAACGCCCGCGAACCGTTGAGGCCCTGCTCCTCGCTGGCCCAGTGGCCCACCAGAATGGTGCGCTTCGGCTTTGGGTACGCCAGTTTCAAGATCCGCATCGCCTCCATCGCCATCATCGTGCCGGTGCCGTTGTCGGTGGCCCCGGAGCCGCCATCCCACGAGTCGAAGTGCGCCGACAGCATGACGTACTCGTCGGGCTTCTCGGTGCCTTTGATCATGCCGATGGTGTTGAACGCCGGCTGCTCGCCAAGCAGGTCGGCCGTGAGGCCAAGCTCGAGGACCGGCGTCTGCTTGTTCTCCGCCAGTCGGGACACGAGTCCGTAGTCCTCGCAGGCCAGCGTCACGGCGGGGGCGACGGTGTTGTAGGTCTCGAAGATTTCCGTCACCCCCCAGCCGCCGGAGCCCTGGCCGGACCGGAGCGCCTCAGTTGCGGCGGCCAGGCTCGCGGCGGGTCCGCCACCCCGCGCGGAAGCCGGCCCCGGTTGCCCGTTGCCGCGTGGTCCGCCCGGCCCACCCGGTCCACCGCGACTGCCGGCGTCGGCAAAGGGATTGCCGAAGCCGCCCAGCTTGGTGCGTGACGACACTAGTCCAACGACACCCGCCTGTTCGAGCCGAATGCCGAGTGTTCCGGTGCCGAGGGCCAGGCTGTAGCCGGTCCCGCGATAGAGCTTGGTGCTGTCAGGCTTCCCATCCGGCCCCGTCATCACCGCCCACTCCCGCTGCATCAGGGCCACTGCGGTATCCATCCGGGCTTTCGACTCCGGCGTCGACCACTTGATCCAGTCTTCCGACGGCCGGCAGGTCGGCCATGCGGGTGACACCAGCACGATCTTCCCTTTGGCCAGTGGCAGCCACTTCACGAACTCGGTGCTGTCCTGGAACTTCGGTAAGACGAGCGCCTCGGCCCGGACCGTCTTGCCCTTGGTGCCCGGGCTCCACGCCAGCATCGTGCCTTCGAGGGAGCGGACTCGCGGCGCCACCAGGTCAATGTGCGAGGCGCCCCGTCGCCAGCCGCGCCAGGTGCCGTAGGGTTCGCGTCTGGCCTCGATCCCCAACTCCGGTAGGTCTGCTGAACCCAGTCGCTCGCGGCCGTCAACCCAGGGCTCGCCGTGAGGCGTGGGCCGATCGAATCGAACAGGACCTGGGACAGTCGTTGTACATGCGAACTGTCCATCCCGAGCCGCCAGATCCGCATCAGGGTCTGGTCGTCGATGGGGAAACTCGGCGTGCGCTGCGCAAAGGCCGGTGCGGTGGCCGGCAGGGCGAGGATGCCGGCGAGGGTCAGTCTGCGGATGAGGTTCATGGATCCGGAGAGTGGTGGAAGGGTCTTGAAGGCTCTACGGCAAGGAACATACGGCGATCACCGGTGCTGCGCGAGCAGCGGCGGCGCCTGCGGTTCGATGGTGTACTCGCTCTGGACGAGGCCGGAAGGGAACGAACTCGTTCGAACGTGGCGGAGCCTGACGTCGGCGGCCAGGGGCCCGAAGAGCGGAATACCCTCGCCGATGAGCACCGGTACTCGCGTGACGACGAGCCGCTCGATCAGCCCCGCGCGGAGGAATCGCTGAACGGTGATGCCGCCGTCGATGTACAGGTGCTCGAATCCGTGTCCGCGGAGTTGCGCCACGATCTCCTCCGGACTCCCGGACAGGAACTCTACCGGAGCGCCGGCCGGCGCCGCGCACGCGCCCGGCCGCCTCGTGAGCACAAACACGGGTTTGTCGCCGTAGGGCCACAGCTCGAACGTCAGGACCTTGTCAAACGAATTCCGCCCCATCACCACCGCATCGACCGAGGCGAAGAACTCATCGTATCCATGGTCCTCGCCGCCGCCCGCCGGGAGAAAATCCAGGTCATGATTCAACCGGGCGATGAATCCGTCCACGCTGAGGCCCGAAAAGACGGAGAGCTTCACGGGCTGTATCCCTCAATGGCCACGAGGCGCGAGTGCGCGGTCCGCTCCCGAATCTCGCGGAGCGGCCGGTATTCCGGCGAGGCCCAAAACGCCTTGGCCTGTGCGAGCGTCGGGAATTCGAGAATCACGCAGCGCCTGGGCGACCAGTCGCCTTCGAGAATTTCGGTGGCTCCGCCACGCACCAGATAGCGGCCGCCGTAGGCCGCGATGAGGGCGGGGACCTGCCCGCGGTAGGGCTCGTAGCCGG
Source organism: Gemmatimonadota bacterium (assembly GCA_043751835.1). Taxonomy (GTDB): domain Bacteria; phylum Gemmatimonadota; class Gemmatimonadetes; order Gemmatimonadales; family GWC2-71-9; genus SHZU01. The sequence goes on from JAYUZK010000067.1 coordinate 6,060, forward strand.
CGGGGTCGTGGACCGCGACGTCGGCGAAGATGTAGGCGGCCATGTTCTGCTCCTATTTCGTCTTGGTTGACTTTTTCGGGGGCTTGGGTCTCTTGGGCTTGGGTGCCGGCAACTCGGCGTCGGTCGCCCGGATAAGTGCCGTCATCAATTCGTTGTCGTCGAGCTGGGCGTCGATCAGGAAGTGCGGCTTGGCGCCGGGAAAGGGCGGCACTTCCTTCGGCTTCTTGAGCAGCGCGAGTCCCGCCTTGGTGGGCTTCACGAACAAGTTGTTGTCGCAGACGAGGGCCACCACCTTGGCGCCGACGTAGACGGCGTACTCGCCGAACATCGCCCGGTGCGAGATTCTGCCGGCCCCGCGCATCTGATCGGTCACGTATTCGACGAAATTGAGATCGGATGCCATCAGTCTGCCGTCCTCAATGAGTTCCGGGTGCCGCCGGAGAAGTTACTGCAGCCACCAGGGCGATGCCTTGTAGAACGCGATCGTCGTCAGCCCCAGGAAAGCCAGTGCGCCGGCCCGACGATCATGATGCCGATGCCCCAGGCCGCGGCGGCGACGACCTGGGCTAGGTTCGCCCAGCCGATGGCGATGCCGGCCGTTCCGGCTCCGGCCAATGGCAGGAGAAGATCAGGCGGTTGCCCGTTCTCGCCTGACGGGGAGTCACACTCCGGTTGGTTCTTACTTCACCTCTTCATACAGAGCGGCCGCTACCGCGGCGTCAATTCTGGCCGCCGCGTGAAAAGCCCGGGTGCTTGCCTCAACCAGTCTGGCGTTTTCCCTTGGCCGTTTCTCCCACGCGACCTGGGCCAGCTCAGCCGGCGTCGCCGAGCGCAACGCGACAGCGCCCTTCACATTCTCCGGATCGGGTAGAAGGTGACTCGCATTGGCATCGACGACGAGCCCGTCCGCCCGCTGGAGCTCCTCGTCGGTCGGCTCGTCGCTCTCGGATAAGTCCCAAGCCCAAATCAGGCTTCCGCCTTCGCTCTTGAACAGGCGGACGCGAGTGTAGAGACCGGTATCGTCGTCGTCGCAGATTGACGACTCGCCGAGGAGCAGACCGGTAAATCGGAGGGGTTTGTTGCCGATACGGAAGATGACCTGAGCAGATGCCAACATGGGTACGTTCCTCCCTTGTTTCATCGGGCGCGCTTCTCGGCGGCGCCGTTCACCGTTTCGCGGATCCTCCTACCGTCGGAACCAGTGGCTCCAAGAGGCCCGCAGACGTGACAATATGCAACCTGTCCAAGATTGTCAAGAAACTCGGGCTGCCGGTGAGCCGCCTCGCAGGAGTCGAGACTTCTGCGGCATGGGGTCGCCTTCGAGGCACCCCATTGCCCGGGTTTGGGGCGAGGACAAGCGCGAGATAGCGCGGCTTGGGCCTGAAAATGCGGATTGAAGGCCCGAACGCCGCGGTGGCGCGGCAGCATCGGGCGACGCGGCTATCCGACCGTCGCCCGGTAATGACGATCGGCGAGCGCCGCCCAAGGTAGGACGATCCAGCCGATCAACGCCAATTGCGCCAACGCCCGCTCACTCGGCGGCGGCGGCCACGGAGGTAGAGAACGACCCCGCCAACCCACAGCGCGCCCTCGATCACCAGCGTTCCCAGCATCGAGTTCCACAGACCGAGACCGAACCGCGAAAAGTGGCCGGGCCAGAGCGGCAGATCCGGCGCGTGGGTGAGGAAGTTGAGCCGTCGCCCCGGGCCGTCTGCTCACCTGCTCGACGCCCAGCAGCAGGAGGATCGGCCAGACGAGATCAAGGGCGGTGACACCGGCGCCCAGCGCCAGCGCCAGATGGCCGCCGAACATCGGGAAGCCCTCCTACTTTGCGCTGACCACGTCCACCGTGAACACCAGTACCGCATTGGGCGGGATCGGGCCGCGGCCCTCCGCGCCGTAGCCTAACGTCGGCGGGATGATCAGTTGCCGCTTGCCGCCGGTCCGCATGCCGACGACGCCCTCGTCCCACCCCTTGATGACCTCGCCGGCTCCTGGGGTGAAAGAAAAGGGAGCGTCGTTGGGGCCGCTCTGGTCGAAGGACTTGCCGTCGGCGAGCCAGCCGGCGTAATGGACCGACACCTGCCGGCCGATGGCGACCACCGGGCCGGTTCCGACCGTGAGGTCGCGGTAGTAGAGACCCGATGCCGTCTTCGTGCACGCCTTGAGGTCCACCTTCAGTACGGCCGCGAAGGTGGCACCTTCCACCGCGCCCGTCGCAGGAGCGGTCGAGGCAGTGGCGGGGGCGGCGGTGGCCGGCCCGGCGGGCGGCGGCGGCGGGACCGAGGCCGCCTTCGGTGGCGAGTCGCAGGCGGCAAAGGACACAACGAGCAGGAGCGACAGACGGCGCATGCGGGGTCTCTCGAAAGGAGTGAGCAAACTGGCAAGCGGCAAGATAGCGGCCCCGGGATCGCCGGGCATCCGCGGACGAAACCGGAACCCGACGGCAAGGGCCGACTCGAGCTGCCGGAGGCAACGATCCGGGCGGGATCCAGCGCTCAGGCGAGCCGCGGCGCCGGCAGCCGCCCCAGCACCTTCTCCAATTCCACGCCGATCGCCAGCAACTGGTGGTCCGAGCCGCTCGGCCCATCGAGCTCGATCGTCACTGGCAGCCCCCCCGCCGTGAGCCCCACCGGCAGCACCAGGCCCGGCAGCCCTGCCGTGCTGCCGGGACTGATGTTCCGGCTGATTCCCTTCTCGAACGGCATGGTAACGCCGTTGATCGTCACCGTCGCATCCTGTCCGATCGGCACCGGCGGCATCATCGTGGTCGGGAACACCACCGCACTGGCGCCGCTCTCCGCGAAGAGGTCCTTGAACCGCCGCCGGAGCAGGGGGAGGTGTACGTCAGTGGCCTTCCGGTAATCCCCGTCGGCGACGGCGTGTGGACTTCCCGGGATCACGAAGTCCTTGAATGCGCCGCGGATATCCGGACTTGCGGCTTCCACCAGCTGTTCCAGGGTGACGCCGGTCTTGTAGTCGGCCAGGTACTGCCTGACGGTATAGTAGGCGTCGTGGCTCTGGACCGGGCCGGTAACCAGATCGATCAATGAGCCCAGGTCGGGCATCTTGACCTCGGCGATCACCACCCCTGCCGCCTTGAGGCGGGCCAAGGCGGCGTCCACCATCTTCGCCATCTCGGCGTCGATGCCGTCGAAGTAGAACTCCCGCACGATCGCGAGCTTCAAGCCCTTGAGGCTGGCCGGGGCCGTGGGATTGGTGTCGCGCGCGACGACGGAGTCGAACAGGACCAGATCGCCCACCGTTCGGGCATGCGGCCCCACCTGATCGAACAGGGCGGTGATCGGAATGACGCCGGTGGAGGGATAGCGCCCGGTGGTGGGCCGGAACCCCGCGATGCCGCACATCGCCGCCGGCACCCGGATCGACCCTTGGGTGTCCTCCGCCACGCCGAGCGGTGCCATGCGCGCGGCCACTGCCGCGGCCGTCCCGCCGCTGCTGCCGCCGGGGATCCGGGTCGGATCGTAGGGATTTCGGACCGCACCGAAGGCGTGGTTGTCGCTGGTCCAGCCGAATGACATCTCGTGGAGATTGGTCTTGCCCAGCACGATCGCGCCCGCCTCGCGGAGCCGAGCGACGACCGGTGCGTCCTCGGCCGGCTGGAAATGGCGGAGGGCCGGGGTTCCGCCCGTGGTCGGGAGTTCCTTCGTGTTGACGCTGTCCTTGACCGGGATCGGGAGTCCGTGGAGTGCGCCTAACGCCTTGCCCGCGGCCCGGGCCTTGTCGGCGGCCCGGGCCGCTTCGAGCACCCGAGCGGGTTCGAGCGTGATGAACGCGTTGAGCGATTTCGTGGCTCGGCATCGGTCGAGCAGGGCCCCGGCATAGCGCTCGGCCGTGACCTCACCCCGTGTCATGGCGCCGACCGCCTCCACCGCGGACAGTTCGATCAGTTCAGCGGAGCCCAGTGCCGGTGCCGGCGACCGGCAGCCAACGGTGAGCGCGGCCGTGCTCACGGCCGCGGCGGCGATGAAGTCGCGGCGGGTTATCTCGTCGGGTCGGACCATGCGGTTCCTGGAAGGCGTCAGAACCAAGATAGACTCCGGCCGCGCGGCGCGCCACGCGTCACCGACGGCCGGCCGGGAAGTGGGGTGAGGCTTTCTTCCGGCTAGGTCGTCGCGGTCGCCGGCGGCTCGGCCTGGGCCCGGACCCCGGCCCGTTCCGCATCCCGCGCCACGAACCGTCCGGCCCCGAGCACCACGATACCGCCGAGCAGGGCGGCGCCGGGGAGGACGTAGATCGCCCGGTCGAGCCCGAACCGGTCCGACAGCGAACCGATCAGCGGGAACGCCACCGAATCGCCCGCGATGTGGATGAAGAGGAGATAGGCGCCGACCACTGTGGTGCCGATCCGGGGCGGCACCACGTCGAAGATCGTCGCGGTGAGGGGCCCGTTGTACATGGTGAGCAGAATGAACGCCGCGTAGAACACCGGCACAAATAACGCCGGGTCCCGGAGCGTGAGGAGGAGGGCTGCGAGCGGAGCCCCGAGAAGAAAACTCACCCCGGTGACCAGCACCCGCGAGTTGGCGAACCGTTTCTGGAGCCGGTCGGCGAGCCAGCCGCCCACCAACGTCCCGATCGTGCCGGCCACCAGGCCCGCCCCCCCAAGCATCCGGGTGGCCTCGGTGGTGGAGAGCCCCAGCGCCCTGGTGATGAAGGTTGGCGCCCACGCCACGATACCGTTCATCCCGAACGAGATCAGCGCGCCGCCCAGGAAGACGTACACCAGCGTCGGCGTGGACAGCACCGTGGCGAAGGCTCGCTTGAGATCGTGGGCCGCGGCCGTCAGCACTTCCTCGCCCGGATCGGTCGACGGCGCGGCCCGGCTCCGCCGGATCCAGAGCCGGATGTTCCAGATCAGGCCTGCCCCGGCGATCGTCAGGAGCACCGCGGCGTCGAGGGTCGACGATCCGCCCGCTTGGTCGAGCACGAACGCGGCAAAGGCGCCCAGAGCCAGCCCGATCAGCATCGGGGCGCAGGCCATCAGCATCGAGCCCACCCCCACGCCGATCGCCTCGATCTCCTGCCGGAGGCTGGAGGTCGGCAGGGGCCGGGTCGGATCGGTGAGGCGGAGGACCAGGGCCGCCAGTCCAAAGCCGGGAAGACTCAACGCCAGCAATGCCACCCGCCAGCCGTAAAGTGCCTCGAGCTGCCCCGCGATCAGGATGCCAAGCACGCCGCCCACGGCGAGGCCCGACATGAAGACCCCCATTGCAAACGCCCGCCGCGGCCCCGCGTAGTAGTCGGCCACCAGCGAGGCCGAGGCCGCAGCCGCCGCCGCGCCGCCGAAGCCCACCAGCGCCCGGGCGATGAACATCGAGCCGAACCCGAACGACAGTCCCGAGAGCGCCGTCGCCGCGCTCCACAACACGATCCCGCCCGCGATCACCGCCCGCCGGGATCGGAGGTCGCCCAGCAAACCGAGCGGCAGCGCCGCCAGGGAAAAAACCAGGACGTAGGCCGTGCCCAGCCAGCCCAACTGGCTGTCGGTGAGGTGGAGGTCCCGCTTGATCGGCTCGAACAGCGCGAAGATCGCGTTCCGTTCGAGGTAGTTGAAAAGGTTGGTGACCGTCAGGACCGCCAGAGCGTATCCGGCATGACGCTTGGGGTTCACGACTTCGCTTTCTTGGCGTTCCGGGCCCGGTCGTTGCGGAAGGTGAGGGCGGACTGGTAGGCACGGACCAGCCGCGCCATCATCTCCTCCCGTCGGTGGTAGAGCCGTTTGATCCGTCGTTTCCCGATCTTTGCCTTGGCGTAGGCGGTGAGGATCGGGAGCGATACGGTATTGTCGAGATAGCACACCACGGTGCCGGGGAGCATATCGGGGTCGATCTTGCCCCAGCTCACCGCCTCACCCGGCGTGGCGCCCGAGAGGCCGCCGGTGTCGGGCCGGGCATCGGTAAGCTGGAGGAAGTAGTCGTGGCCCCGCTCGTCGATGCCTAACACTTCCTGGATCTGGGGCTCGGTCTGGAGCAGGAAATTCTTGGGACTCCCGCCGCCGGCAATCAACGCCCCGCTCTTGCCGCCCGACCGCTTGGCCTCCAGCACGATGGCCGCCGTCTCATTCACGTCGGCGCTCACGTCGAACCGGAGCTTGCTCCCCGCCAGCGCCTGTTCGGCCACGTTCATTCCGATCGAGCTGTCGCCCGGGGAGCTGGTGTAGATCGGCACTCCGAGCTCGTGCGCCACGCCGAGGAGCGACTTCTTGCCGAGCCCCAGGGCCTTTTCCCGCTGCCGAAGGTACCCGCCGAGGAGATAGTGATACTCGGCGCTGCTCATCGATTTCTGGAATTCGGGCCGGGCCGAGACCTCGCGGATGAAAGCGTCGGTGGAGAGCAGCACCTTGTAGTCGAAGAAGATGTCGTAGATCCGGACCACGCCGTCCTTCCGAAGCTTGACGTCGTCGGCGAACGGGGTGCCCTGGTGGAGCGAGAGCCCGAGGGCGAAGTGGGCGTCGTGGTAGAGATTGGCGCCGGTCGAAATCATCCAGTCCACGAACCCGGCCTCGAATAGCGGGATGATCGTGCTCATCCCGAGGCCGGCGGGCGTCATGGCGCCGGTCAGGCTCATCCCCACCGTCACGTTCGGCTTGAGCATCCGGTCGGTAAAGAGGTGGCAGGCCTCGCGGAGCCGCCCGGCGTTGTAGGCCAGGAACGCGTTGTCCACCAGGTCGGCCACCTTCTCCCGGCCGGTGATCGGCTTGGGGTTGATCCGGGGGCCGCGAAGGGGGCCTGGCGTGGGGCGGGAACGGGCCATGGGTCGACTCGCGAATGAAATCTGAAGTTGTCGCGCGGAAAACTAAGCCTGCTCAGATCACCTGCAAGACGTCGTACCCCGTGAGCAGGTAGGTCTTGCCCGCCGGGAAGTCGCGCACCAGCACGGCTGGGTTCTCCGGGGTGATCATCGGCGCCAGCAGTTCGACCGGGGTCTCGATGTCCACATACGGAAAGGCCGGCTGCATGATCGCCCGGACCGGCTCGTGCCGGACCTTGGGATCCTTGACGATCGATGCGTACGCGTGCGCCTCCCTGAGCGACCCGACGATCCGCTCCTCCTTGGTGACGGCCATCTGGGAGAAATCGTGGTCGCCCATCCGCCGCAGGGCCTCTGCCACCGTCGCCGTCTCCTCCACGCCCACCAGATCGGCCACCTTCTTTGTGCTGACCAGGCTCCGTGCCGTCGGGCCCTCGAGGTTCTCGTAGCCCATCCGGCGCATCCACTCGGGATTGAACATCTTGCCCAGGTAGCGGGTCCCGTGATCGTGGAAGATCACCACCACCACCTCGCCCGCCATGAACCGGTCCTTGAGCTGCAGCAACCCCGCCAGCGCGGAGCCGGCCGAGTTGCCCGCCCAGATGCCCTCCTGGCGCACCAGCGCCCGGGTGTAGATCGCCGCGTCGCGGTCGGTCACCTTCTCGAAGTGGTCGACGATGGTGAAATCGACGTTCTTCGGCAGGAAGTCCTCGCCGATCCCTTCGGTCACGTACGGATAGATCTCGTGTTTGTCGAAGATCCCGGTCTCCTTGTATTTCTTGAAGACCGAACCGTAGGTGTCGATGCCCCAGACCTTGACCTTGGGGTTCTTTTCCTTCAAGAACCGTCCGGCGCCGCAGATGGTGCCCCCGGTGCCCACCCCGACGACGAGGTGCGCCACCTTGCCCTCGGTCTGCTCCCAGATCTCGGGCCCCGTCGTCTCATAGTGCGCGGCCGAGTTGCTGAGATTGTCGTACTGGTTCGGCTTCCAGCTGTTCGGCGTCTCGGCCACCAGTCGTGACGAGACCGAGTAATACGAACGAGGATCCTCGGGGTCGATGTCGGTGGGGCAGACGATCACCTCGGCGCCGAACGCCCGGAGCGCATCGACCTTCTCGCGGGACTGCTTGTCGGTCGTGGTGAATATGCAGCGGTACCCCTTGACGATCGCCGCGATCGCGAGGCCCATGCCCGTGTTTCCGCTGGTGCCCTCGATGATCGTGCCGCCGGGCTTGAGCAGTCCCTTCCGCTCGGCGTCCTCGACCATCTTGAGCGCCATCCGGTCCTTGATGCTGTTGCCGGGGTTGAAGGTCTCGACCTTGGCGTAGACGGTGGCCGGGACGTCCCGGACAATGGCGTTGAGGCGGATGAGCGGGGTGTTCCCGATCGCGCCGAGGATGTTGTCGTGAACGTTGTTGGGCATGGTGGACCTGTTCAACTCTGTTTCCCGACGATGGCAGCGGCCGCTGCCTCGGGCGTATCGACCACGGTGAACAGGTCCAGGTCTTCCTGATTGATCTTGCCGTCCCGGGCCATGGTGTTCTTGAGCCAGTCCACCATCGGCCCCCAGTACGGGGTCCCGTACAGCACTACCGGGAGTTTGGCCATCTTGCCGGTCTGCATCAGGGTCAGGAACTCGAACAACTCGTCCAGCGTCCCATACCCGCCGGGAAACGCGATCAGCGCCCGCGAGTACTTGGCCAGCATGGTCTTCCGGACGAAGAAGAACCGGAAGAACATTTTCCGCCGGACGTATTGGTTGGTGTCCTGCTCGAACGGGAGCTCGATGTTGACCCCGATCGAGAGCCCGTTGCCCTGGACCGCGCCCTTGTTGCCCGCTTCCATGATGCCGGGCCCGCCGCCGGTGATAACCGGGAGCCCGGCCTCGGCGATGAGCTGCGCCGTGTCGACGGCCGCCTGATAGTACAGATCGGTGTCTGGGGTCCGGGCCGAGCCGATGATCGTGACCCCGTTCTGGATGTCGCCCAGCCGCTCGAACCCCTCGACGAACTCGCCCATGATCCGGAGCACCCGCCATGGATCGGTCTTCCGAAAGGCGTCTGGGCGCTCGCCGGGAGGTGTCCGACTCAGCAGTAATTCATCGGCGGTGGGGCCCTGGGGCCCGGCGCTATGTTCCCGAGGGTAGTTCTGCATTGGCACAATATAGTCCGGCATCCGGGTGTCTTCCGCGGGCCACGCTATATTTGCGCCCGAGATGTCCGAACCGCTCGATCCCGATTCACCGGCTCCCGGCCGCGGCTGGGGAAATCTGGCCCTCGCGCTCACCGCGCGGGCGGTCGTGAATCCCCGGCTGGCGCTCGATCTGCTCAGGACCGGCTGGGCTTTTCGCGGCCGCGACTGGTGGAAGACCAGGCCGTTTCTGCCGCTCCCTGATCCTGTCTACCTTCGCTGGCGGATGTACACCGCCTACGGCGACGAAGCCGCGGTTCCGCCGGCTGAGGACGTGATCCGGTTTGCCCGCTGGCGGCGCGAGACGATGCGGCTGTGACGCCCCCACGCGTTGTGGTCGTGGGCGGCGGATTCGCCGGGCTCTACCTCGCCGGGACCCTCGGCAACCAGCCGGATCAGGCCAGCCCGTTGCTCCGGTCGCGGGGAGGGTCGCTGGATCGGCAGGGTCGGGTCCTGGTCGAGGCCGATTGCTCGGTATCCGGGCGACGGGCCGAACGTCCGTGATTGTCGCTGACCAAGTCGAGGCCCGGGCCCGTGCACTGGGCTTTCTCGCCGCCGGGGTTGCCACCCTCGACCCGAACGACCACGCCGACATGCTCGATCGGTGGCTGGCAAGCGGCCGGGCGGGCACGATGCGCTATCTCCACCGCCAGGCTGCCAAGCGCAAAGCGCCCGCCCGGATCGTCCCCGGCGCCATCCGCGCGGTGATGGTGCTCGACAACTACTACCAGCCCGAGCCGCCGGAGCCGGGCATCCGGATCGCCAAGTACGCCCGGGGCCGCGACTATCACCGCGAACTGCTCGACCGGCTCCGCCTGCTGGGCGACTGGCTTCTGGAGCACGGCGCCACCATCGCCCGCCCCTTCGCCGATGACGGCCCGGTACCCGAACGCGAACTCGCGGCCCGCGCCGGTCTGGGATGGATCGGGAAGAACACGATGCTGATCCGGCCCGGGGTGGGATCCTTCTTCTTCATCGGGGCACTCCTCACCGATCTTGCCCTCGAACCGACCCCGCCGTTCCCGTCCGATCACTGTGGCACCTGCACCCGCTGCATCGAGGCCTGCCCGACCGAGGCCATCCTCGAAGACCGAGTGCTCGACGCCACCCGTTGCATCTCGTTTCTCACCATCGAATCAAAGCAGGAACCGCCACCCGAACTCGCCGCCCGTTTCCGGGGCTGGGCCTTTGGCTGCGATATCTGCAACGACGTCTGCCCCTGGAATGAACGGTTCGCCACGCCGTCCCTCGTCGACGCCTACCGGGATCGCGCCGCCATCCCCAGGCTGGACCCCGGCTTCTTCGGCCGGATGACTGAACCGGAATTCGCCGACCGCTTCGGCGACACGCCGCTCGAACGTCCCGGCCTGGCCGGGATGCGGCGCAACGTTACCCACGCCTTCGCCTCGCTCGAGTCATGATCAAACAGATGCATTCGGTCGCCGTCTTCGTGAACGATCTCGAAAAGGCCCTCGAGTTCTATCGCGACATCCTCGGTCTCCCCGTCAACAAGGCCGGCTCGTTCGGCGCGGAGTTCCTGGCCGAGCCGCCCTATCTCGGTGTGCACCCGGCCAACCATGCCGATGCCAAGGCTCTCGTCGGCCGGCACACGGGGATTACGTTCTACGTTCCCGGGCTGCTCCATTTCTGCGGTGATCTCCACGCCCGCGGGGTCCGGTTCGTGTCGGAGCCGACCAAGATGGCATGGGGCGTGATGGCGATGATCGCCGATCCGGAAGGGAATGTCTTTGCCCTGTGGGAAGATCTGATGCCGGACGAAGCGGAGCCGGCCTGACGGGGCCGACCAAGGGGCCGGAGCTGGAACTGGCCGGCTGAGTGCGTTAGCGCGCTTCACCGCCGAGATGGTCGTCGATGTCGGTCGAATCGGCCGGGATCACGACCCCTTCGGCGCCGAGGAGGCGAAGCAGCTTCCACTGGGCCTGGCGGGCGGCGTAAACCCGGTTCCCGTTGTACATCAGCGAAATCAGCAGCACCCCGTCTGAACTGCCGAGGTATCCGACCAGGGTGGCCACGTTGCCTAACGTCCCCGTCTTGGCCCGGACGATGCCCCGCTGGGGGAGTCCGTTGGCCAGCCGCCAGAGGGTGCCGGAGCCGTTGGGGGGGAGCAGCATGGGGAAGTTCTTTCCCCCGGGTGCCAGCGGGAACCGCGCCAGGTAGGACACGAAGGTGTAGGGCGACACCCGGTTCTGATCCGAGAGGCCGCTCCCGTCCACCAGCCGGACGCCGGAGTATTCTCCGGTGATCTGCTGCACGTGGGCCGTGAGCCGGTCGCCGGGAACGGGGTCGCCGGGGGCGGCCCACTTGAGCATCAGTTCGGCCCCGAGGTTGAGGCTCCGGCGGTTGATCTCGCTGGCGATTGAGTCAAACACCGGCGACTGGATCTCGGCGAGCACCGCGGGACCGACGGTGGCGGCGGTGAGGGCAGCGGTCTCATTCCACGTGATGCCGGCCCGATCAAGGGCCGACCGCCACATCGCAGCGAGCACCATCCGGGTGTTCGTCGCCGCGCGGACCAGGCTCCGCCCACGCGACCGAATCCCGATGCTGCCGGCCACCACGTAGGTGCCGTCGCCCCGCGGTTCGACCCGAAGCCGCGACCGCTGACCCGAGACGGTCTTGGCGGTGACGGTAAAGAGGGCGTCCGCCCCGCTCGGCGAGGCGCCCGTCAGGCGGGCTCGCTGGCCCGTCTTGGCGCCCGGCGACACGCTGGCCGAGACCAGGTTGTCGTGGATCGTGAGGTTCCCCACCGGCGGCGCGAACACCCGCCCCTGATGGCGCACCGACCAGGTCGATGGAAAGCTTGCTTCAGGCGCACCCACGGCGCTGGTTACCACCAGCGGACCCGAGAGTTGGCGAACGCCTCGAGTGGCGAGCTGGGTGGCGAGATCAGTGAGACTGGTCGTCCCGGCGCCCCGATGCTCGAGGGTCGGATCGCCGTTCAACTCGAGGCCCCAAGTCCCGCGCCACGTGCCCGATGCGTCGAGTTGTCCACTGCCCACGACTCGGGTGGTCTTGCGGGCTTCGGACCCCACCACGCTCCGGGCAAATCCGGTGGTGAGCAGCTTGACGGTGGAGGCGGGGATCATCGGGCGAGTCGGTTGGATCCCCCACATGAGCCGGCCCTGATGGTCCGCGATCGCGATGCCCCAGATGCCAGGTGCCCTCGCTGTCGCTCTGCGAAACCAGATTTCAAGCCGGTGCTGGAGAGAACTCTCGGGGTCCCGATATGACGGGGCCGCCGCGGGAAGGGCGGCGGCCCCGAACAAGGCAAACGCCAGAATTGCGGGTGTTGCGCGACGTCGCATTCCAAGCCCCATCTGGCTGTGGCCGTTACTTGAGCAGTGCTTTGGCGATTGTTTGCAGCTGCATGTTGCTCGTACCCTCATAAATCGTGCCAATTTTGGCGTCGCGGTAGAATTTCTCGATCGGGTATTCCTTCGAATACCCGTATCCCCCGAAGAGTTCGAGCGCCTGACCCGCGATCCGGTTGGCCACCTGCGAGCTGAACAGCTTGGCCATCGCCGCCTCTTCCACGAACGGGTGCCCCGTATCCTTGAGCCGGGCCGTGTTGTACACCATGAGACGCGCCGCTTCGAGTTCGACCTTCATCTGGGCGACCTGGAACTGGACACCCTGAAAGTCCGCAATCGCCCGGCCGAACTGCTTCCGTTCCTTGATGTATTCGACGCAAC
>JAYUZK010000068.1:0-9167 GCA_043751835.1 Gemmatimonadota bacterium
CGGTACCCTTTCTCCATCAGGGTCCGGGCCACCTCGATGGCGGATAGCGTTCCAACATCGCCGTCGTAGTTGCCGCCGTGGAGCACCGAATCGATGTGGGAGCCGAAGAGCAACGGCAAGAGCCCCGGATCGGCACCGGGTCGTTTGCCGATGATGTTGCCCACGGGATCGATCGCCACCTCGAGGCCGGCGGCCCGCATCACCGGAATGATCCAGGTCCGCCCCTCGACGTCGGCATCGGAAAACCCGACCCGGCTCACCCCGCCTTCCGGGTTGGCGCCGAACCGGGACAACTCCTTGAGCCAGCCGTTGACGCGCTCGCCATTCACGCGCCACCCCTGCCATGCGGGTGCCTGGCCGAAATTCCATGGCAACGCCGAGGCGGCCACGGCCGCCTGGACGATCTCACGTCGCTGCATTTCGAATGTCCCCCGAATGGCTAGGTGCCGGCTCGATCCTCGGCGATGGCCTCGCCGGCCAGATCGCGGACCGGGTCGAATTCCTTAGCGTCCAACTTATCCCCTCCAAAGACCGTGACGAAATCGCGACGCTCGAAGGCAGAAGGGCATTGGCGAGGCGCCACAGGGAGCCCATCGCGTTCTCCCTCATCAGTGGGTGCCGGCCGACGCCCGTTCCGGTACCGCGCGATCCCGCCGGAATCGATCAACCGCAAACGGGGCGATCAGCGCCGGCACCTTGCCGGTGGCAATCAACTCGGCCATCGAAATCCCCGAAGCTGGAATCGCCTTGAAGCCCCAAGTCCCCCAGCCGGACGACAGCAGCAACCGATCGACCTCGGTGATGCCCATCAGCGGCGAGTAGTCCGGCGTCATGTCGCAGAGACCGGTCCACTGCCGAAGAATACGGAGTTTGGCGAGGAACGGGAACAAGTCGATGGCCCGTGACGAGCACGATGCCAGGAACGGAAAGGTCGACCGGGTCGAGTAACTCGAATACGGATCAATTTCCGCCCCGATCAGCACTTCACCGCGCGCGCTCTGCGAGACATAGATATGGAGGTCGGCCGAGGCAACGATCCGGTCGAGAACCGGCTGGTACGATTCGGTCACGAACGCCTGGAGCGGATGGGTGACGATGGGGAGCCTGATCCCCGCCATGTTGGCGACATCAGTGACATAGCCGCCGACCGCGGACAGGACCTGGCCGGCCGCGATGAACCCTGCGGTGGTCTCCACGCCGGCGCACCGCCCCTGATCCACGCGAAGCCCCGTCACCTCGATCCCTTGATGGATCGAGACACCGAGGCGTTGGGCGGCCATGGCGTAGCCCCAGGCGACCGCGTCGTGCCGGATGATCGATCCCGGCGCGTGGTACGCCGCGCCGAGAACCGGGCGCTTGCCGCCGCCGGTCATGTCGAGTTCCGGACAGACCACCTTCACCTGAGCGGCGTCGAGAAACGTGGTGTCGACTCCGAAATGCTGGTTTTGCAGCGCTCGTTCCCGCTGGTTGCGGATTTGCGGATCGGAGTGCGCCAGCCAGAGGAGCCCCCGCTCCGACCGGAGCATGTTGTAGTCGAGATCCTGCCCCAGGGTCGCGTACAACTCGAAGGCGCGCTGGTAGAACCGGATCGTCTCGGGGGTCTTGTAGTTGGCGCGGAGTACCGTCGTATTGCGCCCGGTGCCGCCCGAGCCGATATACGACCGCTCCAGCACCGCCACGTTGCTGACCCCGAACTTCTGCGCAAGGTAGTACGCGGTCGCAAGGCCGTGGCCCCCGCCGCCGATGATCACCACATCATACGAGCGATCCAGAGTGTTGGTGCGGAGGTACTGGTGCCGCCGAAAGAGTTTGAGCATGGTCTACCTTCCCGGCCCGGCAGGCACCAGCGGTGCCGGAGCCGCCACGTGGGGCAAAAGATCCGACCCGACCGCCATCAGCCGATCGATCAGGTGATGACCGACGGGCGCCGGCACGAAGAGATGGACCCGGTTGGACTCGTACAGCACCTTGCCGGGCACCCCCGTGATCGCGCCCTGAACGAACGCCGGCCGATGATCCGGAACCGCCGCGAACATCAAACGGCGCACCACGTCGAGCCGAGCGTCGCCCTCCACGGTCCAGACCACCCAGCCGTCGGTCTGATCCACCACCAGCCCTCGGCCACCTAACCAGTCGCGGGCCTTGGCCACGATCGCCTGGCGCTCGGACCGGGGACCAATCAGCCACAATTCGTCCGGAGCCACCCGGGCCGGCGCCGGGTCTCGGCCCCCCGTCCATCCATCCAGGGTCGCGACATCGGCGAGACAGGCGATGATGCTCGCCTCCGAAGGGATCAGATCAAGCACGGAGCTTGGCTCCTTCCCGGTCATAGAACGGACCGTGGACCACGGTCCCACGGAACGTTCGGCCCGATCCGTCCACCGCATCGACGGCGTCGGGCCAGCCCCCGGTCGTCTGGTAGATCCACCCGAGCGCCACCCCGTACCCCAGCACCGGCGAAAAACGCGACGAGGTGAGGTAGCCGACTCGCTGATCCCCGATGAGCAGCTGGGCTCCCTCCAACGGGGCCCCGCCGTCAAACCGGAACGCCCGCAGGATCCGGTTCGGCTCGATGGTGGCGAGGCGCGCCAGCGCCGGCCGGCCGACGAAGGACGGCTTGTCCATCTTGACGGCCCAGTCGAGGCCGAGCTTGTGGGGCGTGCTGTCGAAGTCGGTATCCTGGCCCACGATGATATGGCCCTTTTCGAGCCGGAGCAGCCGGAGGGCATCGAGTCCGTGGGGCTGAATCCCGAGGTCCCTACCGGCCTCGAGGAGGGCGTTCCAGAGCGCCTCCGATTCGAGCCGCGGATGATGAAGCTCGAACGACAACTCGCCGACGAACCCGACCCGGAGCACCAGGCACCGGATCCCCGCCACGGTCATCCACTGAATCCCGCCATACGGCAGGGCGTCGGGACCGACCGGATCGGCGGTGAGACGCGCCAGCACGTCGCGGGCTCGAGGACCGCAGAGATTGATCCCGCCCAGGGTTGCCGTCTGGTTGGCGATGATGACCCGGTGCCCCCAGCTCTCGGCCCAATCCCGGAGCCAGCTCTCGATCACGTCGGCGCCGCCGCTGGTGAAGGTGAGGTAGTACCCATCAGGCCCGAGAGACGCGACCAGTCCGTCGTCGAACACGTATCCGGCCTCGTTCAACAGCAGAGTGTACCGGCTCCGGTTCGGCTTGAGGTCGGCCACCCGGCAGGGATAGAGCCGCTCCAGAAACGCGGTGGCGTCCAGGCCAGCCACCAGGTACTTGCCTAACGTGCTCACATCCATGACGCTGACCCGGTCGCGGACGGCCCGGTATTCGCCGGCCGGATCGCCGTACCGCTCGACCCGTTTCCAGCTGCCGGCCCACTCCATCACCCCGCCCATGGCGAGATGCCGGTCGTGGAGGGCGGTCCGCCATTCCAGGGGGTAGCGGGCCCCGGCCGCGACGTCTTCCAGCCGGACCGGCCGGGCCGGCGGGCGGGCCGTGGTCGGGCCGCTCCACCCGAGGTCCGGCGATCGGCTCCGGACGAAACCGCGCAAGTGAGCGTGGCAGAGGCTGCCCTGGCAGGGCCCCATGGTGGCGGTCGAATACCGTTTCAACAGCTCAGTCGAGCCAAACCCCTCATCCCACGCCAAGTCGAGATCCTCGACCGACACATCTTCGCACAAGCAGACGAATCCTCTGGTGGGGCAGGCCGGCAGAGCGGGTTCGACCACATCGGGCACCGCCACCCCCCGGCCCGCCGACCGGGCATCAGCCTCGGCTGCCGCTGCCGACAACCCAGGTCTGGCGAGGTCCCCCACCGCGATGGGTTCGACCGACGCGGCGCGGGCCTGCCGGAGCAGACTCGCTCGGGCCTCGAGGCCTGGCGAGACCACGATGGCGTCACAGGAGACTTCGGTTTTCCCGGCCCGCGATTCGATCACCGCCACGGTGACGGCCTTGCGCCCGCGGGCGGCCACCACCCTGCCACCGGAGAACACCGGAAGGCCGCCCGGCAGACGGACCGCCATGGCCTCCGGCACCACCACGGCCGCAACCCCGACACCGGCCGCAATCAATGCGGAGAGATGCTCGAGCCCTTCCTCGTCCTCAAAGGCCACGACCGCCCGACGGCCGGGGAGAACGCCCCGACCGGCCATCAACGCCGCCCCTCGCCCCAGCCAGACACCGGGGAGATCATTGCCCTCGAAGACGACGTGCCGCTCGGTCGCACCAGTCGCGAGGATCAGCCGTTTGCAACTCACCAGGTGCAGCGCTTCTTCCGCCACGACCGGGACAAGCGGCCCTTCGTAGACGCCAAACGCCACGCCCCGTTCCAGCACCGTAATCCGCGGGTGCCGCCGGGCCTCGACGCCGAGGGCTTCGACCTGGTTCCGGACCGGGCCCGGCGGAATCTTCTCGCCGATTTCCCCTTCGTCGCAGAGGACCACGACACTGCCACTCGCCGCCGCCGTCAGCGCGGCCGTAAGCCCGGCGATTCCGGCCCCCACCACGCACAGATCCGGATGGTGGTAGCGCCGCTCCCGGTCGGCCGGCGGCGTGGTGACATCGGCCTTGCCCAGGCCCGCCAGGCGGCGGATGAACGGCTCGGCCGTGGGCCAGAACTCCTTCGGCCGGATCATCGACTTGTAGTAGAATCCGACGGGCAGGAGCTTGCGGAACCACCAGAGCCCACTCAAGAGATCGTGCTCGGCCGAAGGCCAGCCGGTCGAACGCTCGACCCGCTGCCCCACCTTGGCCGGCGTGACGCAGGTGCGGGTCGCGGGCTCGCCGTCCACGGTCATGGAACAATTGGGGCAGTCACCGGTCCCGCAGTACAGTCCGCGGGGGCGGTGATACTTGAACGATCGCGAGAAGATCCGGACGCCGGCCCGGTAGAGCGCCGAGGCCACGGTATCGCCCGGGGTGATCGGGACCGGGCGGCCTTCGAAGTCAAACGATGTCATGGATCGCGTTGGTGACGGTATTGCGGGTAAGCGAGAACCAGCGACGGCAACCGGCGTGATGAAACCACCGTTCCCGCTGATCCCCGGCGACATTGCGGCGGAGCCAGACCCGGCGGTAGTCCGCCTCGAGGTCCCCTTCGGCTCCATGACCACCATCGGGCAATTCACCGCTCGGCCAGAATTCGCCGTAGGGCCGAACCCCGCAGTTCGGGCATGGAATCATCAGCGCCATCGCGATGTCCCCCTAGTGAGCGCGCCGAGCCAACACGGGCAACAGGATTCGCGACGCCCGGCCCGGCTCGTGGTAAATGGTCTGATTGGCCACCACCCACGTGGTATCCGTGGCGGCCGGCTTCCCGGTGTTGAGATTCGGATCGACGAAGAAGGCGGCGGCGCTGGCGATCTCGACCCGGATTCGATGCCCCGGCAGAAACCCATGCCCGATGTCGAACAGCTCAATCGAGAACTCTTCGGCCTTGCCTGGCGTGAGAAGTTCGGCCCGCTGGTAGCCGTTCCGGTAGCGGGCCCGGCGAACCCCCGCCGGCACCGGCCCGAGTGCCACGACCCGGCCGTCGGGGTAGACATCGAGCAGCTTGGCCGTGAAGTCGGTATCGAGAGCGTCGCTCGCCGCCCAGAGTTTCACGAAAACCCGGCCCCCGATCTCCACCGTGTCGGTGAGGGCCGGCGTCGAGTACACGAGGACGTCGGTTCGGTCCTCGATCCGGACGTGATCGGTGGTCGCGTCCTGGGACGGTGTGGGGTTCTTCGGGTCGTAGCGGAACCGGTCGGCCGGGCTCGCCGCGGGCGGACCCCAGGACAACCGGCCGTCGCCGATCGACGTATTCGCCGAGCCACCGCCGGCGAAGTACAGCGGCCTGACCGTCGCCTCAGCCAGCGGATACCGGTCCGATTCGATCCATCGGTTGGTGCCCGGAATGAATACCCGCACGCGCGGCCCGCCAATGCTCGGCGCCGACTGCTTGAGGCACCAGTCGAAATATCGGATCCGGATCTTCTGGATGGGCAGAATCGAGGTCGAGTCGAGCGCGATCTCGTTCACCTTCCGGCCACCGCCCAGGTAGGTCATGCGATGGTCCCACGGCCCGATGATCAGGAACTGCTCGGGCTTCGGGCCCTGGCGCCGGCTCATCCCGTCCCAGTAGAACAGCGCCCCGGCCTGATCGCCGTCGTACCAGCCCGTCACCGTCAGGGCCGGCACGGTGATCCGGGCGAAGGCGGAGTCGTCGAAATGGAGTCGGCGCCAATAGGCATCGAGCGTCGGGTGGGCGAGGATCTCCTGATAGAGGCGGATCGGCCGACCCATCAGGCTGTCCAGCCTGGTGAGGGGTCGGACCTTCATGAGCTCATCCCAGCGGATCAGGTCGTTCAGGTCACCCTGGTCGCTCCGGCCCGACACGCCCTGCAGCCACGGCAGGGCCCAGTCGAGGTGAAGGGCCCCGCCGATGTAGGGCAGTTCGTCGAACAACCGGCCCGAGGGGGCGTCCGGCGCGATACAACTCAGGTGCGGCGGCCGCTCCCGCGCGGCCAGCCATTGGACCGCGCCAAGGTATGAGCCGCCATCCATCCCGACCCGTCCGTTTGACCACGGCTGCTTCGCGATCCATTCGATCGTGTCATAGCCGTCCTTCCCTTCGGGAAAGTAGAAATCGAACTGGCCATCGGAATCGCCTCGCCCCCGGGTATCCTGCACCACGACGGCGTAGCCCGCCTTGACGTAGCGGTCGAGTCCGTACCGACGAAACTGAGGATTCCTCCCGTACGGCGTCCGAAGCAGAATGGTCGGATGGCGGCCCGTGAGCGCCGGAATCCAGAGGTTCGCGGCCAGCCTGACGCCGTCGCGCATCGGGACCCCGACGCCGAAGCGATTGACGATCTGGGCTCGGGCGGCGACGGTCGAGATGGCGAGCACGACCACCGCGGTCACGAAGGCCCGGCTGCTAGTGCCAGAGCACACGGCGGTTCGCCTCCCAGCTGACGGTGGTCTTGAACCCGTGAATCCCGTGGGTACCGGCGAGCACGTGCGAACCCCTGGGGTAGACTGAGACGTCCACCGGCCGGCCGCCGTCAGCGTTGAATGCCAGCAACGTACCGTCCCGTTCGATATCGGCGCCGGCCAGCGAACTCCCGCCAAACGGCTTTCCCGCCATCCGCCGATACTCGGCGCCGAGCCGGGCCACGCTCGCGGCCGGCATGAGCGGCGAGGCCGAACCCGTCACCGGATCGACCTTCCGAAGTCGCGCGACCCCGGAAGCCACCGAACCGCCCAAGTGAACCTGACCAATCGTACCGAGCGCCCGCGGATTGCGGAAGGCCCCGACTATTCTCCACGCATGACCCGAGTGCCTGCTCATCTCCGTGGGGCCCAGCTCCTCCAGGACCCCCGCTTCAACAAGGGAACGGCGTTCTCCGAGGCCGAACGAGACCAACTCGGCCTCCGGGGGCTTTTGCCGCCCCGCCATCTCACAATCGAGCAGCAGGCCGACCGGATCCTCGAGTCGTTCCGGTCCCGGTCCAGCCCCCTTGACCAGTACATCTACCTGACCGGCCTCCAGGACCGGAACGAGACCCTGTTCTATCGCGTTTTGATCGATCACCTCGAGGAGATGACGCCAATCGTCTACACTCCGACCGTGGGCGAGGCCTGCCTCCGGTTCGGCCACATCTACCGCAGGCCCCGTGGCCTCTACGTCACCGACGGGGATCGGGGGCGGGTCGAGCAGGTGCTCCGGAACTGGCCCGGCTCCAAGGTCGCCATGATCGTGGTGACCGACGGCGAACGGATCCTCGGGCTGGGCGATCTCGGCGCCTTCGGGATGGGCATTCCGATCGGCAAGCTGTCGCTCTACGCCGCCTGTGCCGGCGTGGCGCCGGAGGAATGCCTGCCCGTGATGCTGGACGTCGGCACGGAGAACGCCGCCCTACGGGACGATCCGCTCTACACCGGACTTCCCCACCCCCGGATCCGGGGCGACGCGTACCGCGAGTTGGTGGATGAGTTCGTCGACGCCGTCCAGCGGGTGTTCCCCGGCGCGATCATTCAGTTCGAGGACTTCGGCACCACCAATGCGTTCGGGCTGCTGGCCCGTTATCGCGACCGGGTTGCCTGTTTCAACGACGATATTCAGGGCACCGCGGCCGTCACCCTGGCCGCGCTGCTTGCCACGACCCGGATTACCGGCCGCGCCCTCGCCGACCAGCGCCTGCTCTTCCTTGGCGCGGGATCGGCCGCGACAGGCATTGGGGAACTCGTGGCCTCCACCCTGATACGCGACGGCCTCGCGCCGGCCGAGGCCCGAGCCCGGTGCTGGTTCGTCGACACCAAGGGGCTGGTCGTGGCATCCCGAACCGACCTCGCTGACCACAAGAAGCCGTTCGGGCACGACCACGCGCAAGTCGCGACTCTCGAGGCCGCCGTCGTGGCCCTTCGCCCCACCGCCATCATTGGCGTCGCCGCCCAGCCCGGGGCGTTCACCGAGCCGATCATCCGGGCCATGGCGTCACACCACGAGCGGCCCGTCGTGCTGGCTCTCTCCAATCCCACCTCGAAGGCGGAGTGCACGGCCGACCAGGCGTATCGGTGGAGTGATGGCCGGGCGATCTTTGCCAGCGGGAGTCCGTCCCGGCCTCTGGAGATGAACAGCCGCCGGTTCCAGCCGAGTCAGGCCAACAACGCCTACGTCTTCCCGGGAATCGGCCTGGGCGCGATCCTGGCCGGGAGCCGGCGAATCACCGAGGACATGTTCATCGCCGCCGCCAGGATTCTCGCCGCCTCCGCGCCGGCCGAAGCCCTCGCCGGCGGCAGTCTCTTCCCGCGGCTCGGCGAGATTCGCCGACTGTCGAAGGTCATCGCCGAGTCGGTGATCCGGACGGCGGTGGCGGACGGCCTGGCATCGGTGGCCGTCCCCGCCGATCTCGGCCCGTGGGTCGACGGGCAGATCTACCGCGCCGAATATTCGGACTATCTGATCCCGTAAAGCCCGGCCGCGTTGTCCCGCAGCACCATCCTCGCGATTTCCTCGGCCCGCTCCCGGGTGATTTCCCCGTCCCGCATCATCCCGGTGAGCGCCATCCCGAGCGCCCGTCGCGCGGCGGTCGCGCCGAGCCAGCCCCACTCCTCCCAGCCCACCAGGTCGCTGTCCTTGTAAGCATCGGTTCCAAACAGAATCCGTTCCGGAAATTCGCTCAGCCACTCGCGCAGAACG
>JAYUZK010000069.1:0-3191 GCA_043751835.1 Gemmatimonadota bacterium
CCCGCGGGCGCCACACCGCGGTGCTGTTTGCGGACGGTGCGGGCGCCGTCGTCCTCGGCGCCACGGACGAGCCCGGTCGCGGGATTCTGACCTTCGACCTCCATTCCGACGGGGCATTCGCCGAGAAGCTCTGGGTCGAGGAACCGGGCTCACTCCTCAATCCGACGGTCAACGCCGAGCGATACGAAGCCGGGAACTACTTCCTTCAGATGGACGGCAAGGAGGTATTCCGGCACGCGGTCAATCGAATGCCGGAATCGGTGCGGACTTGCCTTGGGCGCCTCGGCCTCTCGACGGCGGACATCGCGCTGCTGATTCCCCATCAGGCCAACATGCGGATCTCCGAGCTGGTTCAGAGGCACCTGGAGCTATCGGACAGTCAGGTCTACAACAACATCGAGCGTTTTGGGAACACCACCTCGGCCACCATCCCCATCGCACTCGACGAATGCGTCAGGGCCGGACGGGTTGCGGCAGGCGATCTCGTCGTCTTCACCGCGTTCGGATCGGGTTTTGTCTGGGGCAGTGTGGTGATGCGCTGGTAGGGTTCCCGCGTCAGGGTGAGCGGACGCTCGCCCTGACGGTCACCGGGTTACCAGGGGATACTTGCGAGTGTAGTACTCCTGGCCCCGGTACGCGACCGCCCGGTAGAGTTGTTCGTCGTGGTCGTCGGCGTTCTGGATGAAGAGGTGAAGCTGGCCGGGCCACATCGTGGCCTGCAGCGTCCAGCGGTCCTCGTGCGCCATCAGGACCCATTGGAGTGCGCCGCCGCCGGCATCGGTCAGGTGGACCCGGCTGGCCCGTTCGAGCGTAACCTTCTCGGGGAGGCCCGAGGACGCCGCGCCCCACGGCTCGAGTTCGAGCTCGGCTTCCATCCAGGAATGGATCTGGAGAACGCCCGATACGGGGTGTTCGTGGAAGGGGATTTCGAGGTCGACGTTCCACTCGCCGAGGACATCCCAGGCATGGTCCATTGGCCCGATGTTTGGAATCTCGACTGTGGGGTGTTTCGGCATTCCATCTCCAGGATGCACCCGGTGCGACGGGGTATAACCCCATGTCCATCAGGTAGTTGCGCTTCGGAAATGCGCGGCCATCCTCGCGATTTCCCGACCTTGGCGATAGTATCGGCACCGAGCTCGCTGATTGTAGGGATGAAACTGCCCTTCGAAGTGTTGCGTACTGGAACGCACAATAAACAGTTGTCATGACGGGAGGCTGGGATGTTCGAGATCATCAGGTTGGGCATTGCCGCGGTGGGCGCAGTGATCGCGTTCGGGTTTGCCCGGGGGTTTGTCCGGCGCCGCCTTCGGTTCGTGGACGCGGTGAAGTCGCCGCTCGCGCCAGTGGTTGCCGGCGGAATCGCAGCGCTGATCGCCTGGCCGCTGACCTTCCTGCCGCTGATCACCGGCCTTGCGGCGGCCATGGTCGGGATCGGCGCGGGGATGGGGACGGCCAGCGGCGTCAAGGCGCTTCGCAGCGGCGACTGAAGCCCGGAGGCGGGTGAGTTTAAATTTCGGGATGGCTTCCGTTACCTGCACCCGCTGCCACCAGACCCGCGACCCGGTTCCGTTTCGTCCCTTCCCCAACGACCGGGGTCAGCGCGTTCTGAACGAGATCTGCAACGTCTGCTGGAGTGAATGGCTCAAGCTCCAGCAGCAGCTGATCAATCACCACGGCCTGAACGTGATGGAGCCGAGGTCAAGAATCTTCCTCTACGCCGAGTTGGACCGGTTCCTTTTTACCAGCGCGCCCCAATCCTGAATGACAAGTCGATCGCGGGACCCCGCGGCTCGAGATCCTCAGTCATCCCGAGGAACCATTCCGGGCCGCGTTTGGCCTTGAGCAGGAAGCCATAGTCGAGTGTCACCTCGCGCTGGTCGAACGCCCGGAGACCGGTGCCCTGGTAGTTGGCGCTCTGGACGAACACGTTGACGAACATCGCCTGCTGCTTGATGAACCGGTACCGGAACCCCAGGTTGCCGGCCGCGAAGACCGTCTTCTCGTAGTCCGCCAGCTGTCCGCCCCGGGGCGTGTAGCCGAAGCCCAATCCCATCTCCGTGGTCCACCGGTGGTCGAGCCGGAAGCGGCCCGTGGTGACGGCCGCCACCGAAACGACCTTTCGGCCGTAACCCACTGGTCCGGTTGGCAGGGTGATGGTCACCGCGGTCTGCCAGTGCGGGCCGTGGCGGAGCCCGGCCAGCAGCCGGGCGTCCCCCAGAAAAGCCGACCGGGCGGCGTAGTCCAGGGAATCGCCGTTAGGCAGCTTCGCCGAGTAGAGGAATTTGTTCCGGGGCCGGAGGGACCGGGCAGCGACCTGAAGGCCGGTCACCTTGTGATACCAGTCGAGGAAGCCGTCGAGGAAGCCGTCGTAGGAGCCCTGGAGCGCGACCGTGCCACCCACGAATCCCCGCCCGATGTTTCGGATCACCGTGGCGTCGAGCCGCAACAGCTCGGCGTCGAGGATGAATCCGGCGGTCGGCTGCTCGGAGAACTCGATGGCATTGCCGTAGTCGAGCTGGAGCCGGGTCTGCCATCGCCTGCCGCCGTCGACGTATGGCTGGAACAGGAGCCCGCTCCGGCTGGTGAGAATCGGGTTCACGGCCTGATAGGGAGGTAGGCCCTGGGCGGTGGCGGGGCGGGCTGCTCCAAAGAGGAACAGGACAGCAAGAAGAAAGAAGTGGCGCATCGGCGGATAATAACGACGCTACGACACGTCGTGCCGAAGCAACTGCCGGTCGTGGGTCCGGCGGAGCAACAGCTGCGCCGTCACCGCCCCAATCAGCGCCGACCACCATTCAATGAACTCGTAACTCGCGCTGATGGCGAGACAGACACAGGTCACCGCCAAGAACAGCCACCGGCCGGGCCGGAGGAGATCACGAGCGCCGATCACGGCGGCCGGCTCTTCCATCGTCGAGCTGTGGCCGGCGACCAATCCGAGACCGAACCACCGTATTGGGCTCCCCGCTTGATGAGCGGCGCTAGTCGTCGTCCCGGTCGACCTTGGAACTCATGGTCTGCCGACCCTTGTTCCGCATGATCTCGAGCTTCACGACGTCGCCGTTTTCATAGGACCGGAGAATCCGGAGCAGACTGGACGGTCCCCGGGCCTTTCGTCCATCGACCGAAAGAATCACGTCGCCGCCCTTGAGCCCGAGGCTGTTCTTCTCGGGCGCGTCGATCACCAG
>JAYUZK010000070.1:0-4643 GCA_043751835.1 Gemmatimonadota bacterium
AGGAACAGAACCCCGAGCGCACAGAAGATCGACAGGCTGCCAATGAAGAGATCGTAGACCGAAATCCCGAAGGCCACTCCATGGGTGCCCAGAGACCGCCCGGCGCCCGCGGCAATCGCGATCGGGCCCGCGATCGCGAAGAAGACCACCGTGGCGATGAAGCTCATGAAGGTGACCGTGAGCCCGACCGGCACCGGAACACCGTAGCGCTTCATTGTATAGATCATCATCGGGGCGGCCCCGGACTGGAGCGGCGTCAGACCGGCTGCCCACGCGCCCATCCCTCCCGACAGGATCATCCCCTTGAGTGGCGGGCGTTCCATCACGGTGCGGGCCAGGACATAGTTGCGGAGCCCGCCGCCGATCCAGTCCAGTGAGGCGAGGCCGACGCTCAGGACCAACCAGCCCCACCTGATCGAGGGGATGGCCTGAAGAAACCCGGTGGAACTCTTGCTGTAGATCAGTACGCCGGCAAAGCTCGCCACCGAAGCGAGCAGGAACAGCTCGAGTCCGCGGCGGAGCACCCGGGGGGTGAGAAGTTTGGCCATGGTTGAGACCGGAACTTAACCGCAGGCGGGGTTATTTTCCCCGGTTGTGTCGGACTCTCTGCTTCGCGTCGTCAACGCCCGTCAGCACAACCTCAAGGGCATTACCGTTGAGCTGCCCCACCGGCGCCTCATCGTGGTAACCGGCCCCTCGGGGTCGGGCAAGAGTTCTCTGGCCTTCGATACCATCTACGCCGAAGGCCAGCGCCGCTACATCGAGTCGCTGTCGACCTACGCCAAACAGTTTCTCGAGCGAATGCCAAAGCCGCTGGTCGATACGATCACCGGCATCGCGCCGGCCGTCGCGATCGAACAGCAAAACCCGACCGTGTCGAGTCGCTCCACCGTCGGGACCGCCACGGAGGTCTACGACTATCTCCGGCTGCTCTGGGCCCGGGTCGGGCAGCAGTTCTGCCGGAAATGCGGGGCCCGGATCGTCCGCGACACCCCGACCACGGCCGGCGACCGGGTCCGCGAGCTTGGCGCCGAGCCGGTGCAGATCACGTTCCCACTGCCCCCCTCGGCCCGGCTTTCCCACGAGACCATCGTCGACAACCTCCGGGCCCTCGGGTTCCTCCGCCTGCTAGGCGACGGCCGCCCGCTCCATCTCGACGATCTTCCAGACGGAACTGATCTCGGCGGAACGACCGAGTTGCTGGTCGTCGTCGACCGGCTCTCGGACCCGACGCGGGCCGGCGCCCGTCTCGAAGAGGCGATCGGCCAGGCCTTCCAGGAGGGCGAGGGGATCGCGATCGTGATCGGCGTCGGCGCCCGGCTTCGATTCACCGAGCAGCCCGCTTGCAGCGCCTGCGATACCCCAGCGCTCCCGCTCTCGCCCGCCCTCTTCTCTTTCAACAACCCGCGGGGCGCTTGCGGAGGCTGCAACGGGTTCGGGGCGGTGCTCGAATACGACGAATCGCTCATCATCCCCGACCCCACCCGGTCGCTGGCCGATGGTGCCATCGATCCGTGGACCAAGCCGCGATACGAAAGCCGCCGCCGACTCTTGGTCGATACGGCCCGGAAACTCGGGGTCGACCCGGCCGCCAAGTGGTCGAGCCTCAAGACGACGGCCAAGCGGGAGTTTCTCTATGGCAAGACCGGCCGGTTCACCGGCATTTTCCCGTTTCTGAAGGCCCTCGAGGAGAAGCGGTACAAGCAGTACATCCGGGTCTTTCTTCGCCAGTACCAGCTCGCCAAGACCTGCCCGGCCTGTCACGGCACCCGGCTCAACGACCACGCGCTTGCCGTCAGGATCGGCGACCGCACCATCGCCGACATCGCGGCGCTCTCGTTGGCCGATCTCCAACTCTGGCTCGCCGGCCTCGACCTCGGCCCCACGGCGCGCGTCATCGCCCGAGACGTCTCGGCCGAACTCGCGGCCCGCGTCAGTTTCCTGGTCGACGTGGGGCTCGGCTACCTGACCCTCGGACGGCAGACCCGCACCCTTTCGGGCGGCGAGGCCCAGCGAATCGCCCTCGCCAACGCGCTCGGCGCCAGGCTGGTCGACTCGCTTTATGTCCTCGACGAGCCGTCGATCGGCCTCCACCCGCGGGATACCGACCGCCTCCTCGGGTTGCTGCGGCGCCTCCGCGATGGCGGCAACACGGTCATTGTCGTCGAGCACGACCTCGCCGCGATCGAGGCGGCCGACTACATGATCGAGCTCGGACCGGGGTCCGGAGAACGGGGCGGATACCTCGTCTACGCCGGCCCCGTTGCCGCCGCCCGGGATACGCTCACGGGCCAGTACCTCCGGGGTGAAAAGCGGATCGGCGTGCCAAGCGCCCGCCGGCCCCCGGGACCAAAATGGCTGAAGCTCAAGGGTGCCCGGCTCCACAATCTCCAGAGCATCGACGTCCAACTGCCCCTCGGCACCCTGGTGGCGGTCACCGGCGTGTCGGGGTCCGGCAAGAGCACGCTGGTGCACGACGTCATCTACCGGCAGCTCGAAGCCCGGCTCAGGGACGAGGTCTCCATCAAGGCCCACCTCGGCGAGGTGATCGGCTCGGTCGATTCGATGACCGGCCACGAATGGCTCGAGGACGTCGTGCTGATCGACCAGTCGCCGATCGGCCGGTCACCGCGGTCGAACCCCATCACCTATGTGAAAGGGTTCGACGACATCCGGGAACTGTTCGCCGGGCAACCCCTGTCCCGCTCCCGCCGCTATA
Source organism: Gemmatimonadota bacterium (assembly GCA_043751835.1). Lineage (GTDB taxonomy): Bacteria > Gemmatimonadota > Gemmatimonadetes > Gemmatimonadales > GWC2-71-9 > SHZU01. The sequence continues at coordinate 2,720 of JAYUZK010000070.1, forward strand.
CCCCGGCCACGTTCTCGTTCAACACCGGCGGTGGCCGGTGCGACCAGTGTGACGGCGCCGGCCAGGTCCAAGTGGAGATGGTGTTCCTCGCGGATGTCTTCGTGCCGTGCGAAGCCTGCGACGGGACCCGGTTCAAGCGCGAAGTGCGTGATGTCAGAATTCGCGGCCAGTCGATTCACGACGTGCTGCAATGGACGATTGACGACGCCATCAACCGGTTCCACCATCAGCCGCGGCTCGGCGCCGCGCTCTGGCACCTCCAACAGGTCGGGCTCGGCTATCTCAGGCTCGGCCAGCCCGCCACCACCTTGTCCGGCGGCGAGGCCCAGCGGCTCAAGATCGCCCGGGAGTTGATCCAGGCCGGGAAGCGGGGGGGCCGGAAGCTCTACTTGCTCGACGAGCCGACCACCGGTCTCCATCTCGACGACGTCCGCCAGTTGATCACCGTCATCGACCGCCTCGTCGACGCCGGCCACACCGTTGTCGTCATCGAGCACCACCTCGACGTCATCAAGCGGGCCGACTGGGTGATCGACCTCGGCCCCGAGGCCGGCGACGGCGGCGGCCGGCTGGTGGCACAGGGTCCGCCCGAGGTCATCGCCGCCACGCCCGGCTCCCATACCGGACGCTTTCTGAGGCCGCTGCTCGGTGGAGGGCAGTGACCCAGCGCCGGGCGGTATGGATTCTCCTCGGCTGCACCTTGTGTTGGGCGCCTCGTTCACCCTCCACCCTGATCCCCTTCCTGGCCCTTGGCTCGATCGCGTCCTTCGGCGGGCAACTGGTCGGACAGCGCCTGGTTCGGCCGACGGAGGCCGCATTGATCTACGCGCTCGAGCCGCTGGTGGCGGCCCACACGAAACGCCGTTAGGCGAGAGTTCGGGCCGCCTCCCGAACCCGGTTCCAGACCCGCGCCACCACCGCCTCGGTGGTGGACTCGTGGCCGAGCGCCAGGCGAATTACGAACCGCCCGCTCAGCACGGTGTGGGTCAGGAAGAGATCCCCGGGGGCATTGATCCGCTCGAGCAGGACCCGGTTGGCGTGATCGAGTTCATCGTCGGACCGGGTCCCCGCGCTGGGCACCCATCGGAAACAGACCAGAGCGACCGGCGCAGGCGCCGCCAGGAGGAAATCGGGATCGGCGGCGATCCAGCTCGCGAACAGCGCCCCGAGCCGAACATGCTCCCGGATCATCGCCTGCAGCCCCGCCACCCCGTAGCTCCGGATCACAAACCACAGCTTGAGCGCCCGGAACCGCCGCCCCAGCGGGACGCCCCAGTCCCGATAGTTCACCGCGGAACTGTCGTACTGGGTCTTGAGATACTCCGCCGACGAACTGAACGACCGCAGCAGGCGGTCCGGATCGCGGACGAAGTACACTGAACAGTCGTGATTGACGAGCAGCCACTTGTGGGGATTGAATACGAGACTATCGACGAACTCGGTGCCGGCCATGATCCAGGCCAGCTCCGGCACGATCGCGGCCGAACCGGCGAACGCGGCGTCGGCATGGAGCCAGGCGCCGGCCTCCCGGGCGATCGGCCCGATCGCCGGCAGGGGATCGAACGCGGTCGATGACGTGGTGCCGAGCGTCACCACCACCGCCGCCGGCACCAGCCCGTGGGAGCGATCCTCCGCGATCATCGCCGCCAGCGCGTCCGGTCGCATCGCGTAGCGGTCATCGACCGGGACCTCCCGCACCAGCTCGGAACGGAACCCGGCGAGCCGCGCCCCCTTGGCAACCGAGGAGTGGGATTCCCGCGAAACGTAGACGGTGGCCCGGTCGAGGTCATCACGGACCTGGTCTCGCGCCGTAATCAGGGCCACAAGCGTTGCGGTCGAAGCGTAGTCCTGAATCACCCCGGTGAATCCGTCCGGAAGGCCAAGCATCCGGCGGAGCCACTCCATCACCACCTGCTCGAGCTCC
>JAYUZK010000071.1:0-11860 GCA_043751835.1 Gemmatimonadota bacterium
GGCCGGGCGACGTCGGAAGCGGTGCCCGGCGGGATGCCAGCGAGAGTTTCCAGGAGAACAAGACCTTCGGCGTCTACGCCCAGGAACAGGTGTCCTGGAAGAACCGGGTCTTCTTCACGGGGGCCGTCCGGGCCGATGGAAACAGTGCCTTCGGCGCCAATTTCAGCGCGGCGTATTATCCGAAGTTCAGCTTTTCGTGGGTACTGTCGGACGAGCCGTTCCTGGCCCGGTCCAACGTCTTTTCGCAACTCAAGCTCCGCGGGGCCTGGGGCCGGGCCGGTCTCCAGCCGGACGTCTTCTCGGCGCTCCAGACCTATGGGGCCGCGGTCGGATCGCTCGGTCTGGGCGGGGTGACGCCCCGAAACTACGGCAACCCGGACCTCAAGCCGGAAGTGGGTCAGGAAATCGAAGTCGGATTCGATGCCGGCCTCTTCAAGCAGAAGATCGGGATCGAGTTCACCTTCTACAACAAGGACATCAAGGACGCGATCATCTCCGCTCCGCTCAAGCCGTCCCGCGGCTTCCCCGGGGTCCAGTTCCTCAACATCGGGAAGACCCGGAACCGGGGCATCGAAGTGGCCCTGGATGGCGCGCCGGTGAACAAGAAGAGCTGGGGTCTCGATCTTCGCGGAACCATTGCGACCAACGCCAGCACGATTCTCAGCCTCGGCGGGGTGCCAACGACATTCGTTGGTTCGAGTTTCATCCAGCAGTTCAACGTCGAGGGGTATGCGCCGTCATCGTTCTTCTACAAGAACGTGCTGAGCGCGGATGTGGTGCCGGACACCACATGCGCCCGATCGGCCGGCGCTTGCACCGGGGCCCCGACCTGGGTTCTGCCCAAGGCCGCCAACGCCCTCTGCGAAGGCGGGACGGATCTGGGCAAGGGTAACGGCACGGCCGTGCCCTGCGGCAAGGCTCCCCGACTGTACGCCGGCCGGCCGACTCCTTCGTGGAACGGATCATTCAGCGCCACGCTTCGGCTTGGATCCCGGCTCCGGATGCTCGGGTTGGTCGACTACGTCGGCGGGCATACCGCCGTGGTCGGTGACATCGGAGCCCAGCACACGTTCTTCCGGAATTCGTATCAATCGATCGCGGGCAATCCGATCCTGATGGCGTACCGGGCCGATCCGAATGGCCCGGGAGCGAGCGGCCTGTTCAACGCCGGGTTCGCCCGGCTCCGAACCGTGTCGGTGAATTACGAGATGCCATCGTCCGTGGCCAAGTGGGTCGGCGCCGCCCGCGGTTCCGTCACGGTGGCGGCAGAGAACATGGCCTTCCTCTGGCGAGCCCAGAAGGCCGCGTACGGCGGTGCCTGGATCGATCCGGAACTGCTCCCGAACCGGTCGACCGACATCACCGGAAACTTCGGGTATACCCAGGAATCCTGGCCTCAGCTGGCTCGGGTTCGGACCACCGTGCGGTTCACCTTCTAACCACCGAGCGAAAGGAGACTTCCATGAAAACCATCATTCATCGCTCGATCCGGTGGGTGGTCGCGGTCGGCGCCACGGCTTCGCTGGCGGCCTGCAGCAACCTCCTCGACGTGAAGTTCCCAGGCCAGATTCCGTCTGACCAGATTCAGGATCCGACTCTGGCTGCCGTACTGGTCCGAAGCGCCGTCGGTGACTTCGAATGCGCCTACAGCAACTACATGTCGGGCTCGTCGGTTCATTCCGACGAGTATGAGACGTCCAACTCCAACGTCCCGCTCGCCAACTGGGGTGAGCGGTCGATCACGGCCGACGAGAACGACTATTCCATCGGCACCTGCGAGGGGAACTTCGGCATGTACCTGACGCTCCATACGGCCAGGTTCCAGACGGAGGACGTCCTCACCAAGCTGAACACCTGGACCGATGCCCAGGTGTCGGCAACCAACCCCAACCTGCGGAAGGATTTGCTGGCGCAGGCCAAGATCTACGGTGCGTACACCTATCTCCTCTTCGGCGAAGGCTTCTGCCGGGTTTCGTACGACGGCGCTGCGCCGCTGGACCCTCCGGCGTCGCTGGCCTTGGCCGAGACCAAGTTCGCGGAGGGCATCACCATGGCCACGACGGCCAACAACACCGGCATGCTCGACTTGGCCAGGGTCGGGATGGCCCGGACCAAGATGGATCTCAAGAAATGGAGCGAGGCGGCGACTTTTGCGGGCCAAGTGTCGCCAGGTTTCACCAAGACGGCTGACCGCGGCCAGGAAAGCTCGCGCCGATGGAACAAGCTCTGGCGCCTGGCTGAGCAGATCGGTGCCTACACCGTGGCTCCCGCCTACCGGACCTCGGGCGACCCGAGAGTGAACGTGGTCGACGCCGGCCGCGGGGCATTCAACTCGGAAGTCCGGCTCTGGATCACCAAGAAGTACACCGGCCTCACCTCGCCAATGCGGCTGGCCAGCTTCATCGAGGCGAACCTGATCAGGGCCGAAGCGCTGGCCCAGCAGAATCAGCCGGGGCCAGCCATGGCGATCATCAATGCTCGGCGGGCCGAAGTCAGCCTCCCGGCGTTGGTGGCCAACACCCAGGCGGATGCGGTCGCCGCGATCATCGAGGAACGGCGGAGAGAGTTGAGCTTCGAGGGCGGTCATCGGCTGAACGACCTGCTCCGCTACAATATCCCGTGGAAGGTCGGGCAGAACCCATTCACCAACCGGCCCTACGGCACCACGACCTGCTGGCCCCAGCCGACCCGGGAAACCAACGGCGTCTGATTGAGCCCAGGCATGTGTGAACGAGGAAGGCGGACACTGGTCCGCCTTTTTCGTTATTATGAACCATGACGCAGACCAAACGGCAGTTCCTTCAGACCATCGCCGCGGCCGGATCGTCAACCGTCTTGTCTCTTGCCGCCGTCGAGAAAGCCTTCGCCGGGGTGAAGGATGTGGCCCCGGAACGCCTTGCTCGTCGAGACGATTTCTGGGACCGGATCCGCGCCGGTTACACCCTGACCCCGGATTTCATTCAACTCGAGAACGGCTACTACTCGCTCGCGGCCAACGAGGTGCTCGAGGCCTACCTCGGCCACATCCGCCGGATCAACGCCGTCTCGTCCTACTACATGCGGACCCGCCAGCCGGACGACAAGCTCGCCTCGCGGAAGGAACTGGCCCGGCTCCTCGGCTGCGGCGCCGACGAACTGATCATTACCCGGAACACCACCGAATCCCTCGATACCGTGATCGCCGGCCACGACTGGAAAGCCGGCGACGAAGCCGTCATGGCCGCGCAGGACTACGGCTCGATGCTCGACATGTTCAAGCTGATGGCCCGCCGGTACGGAATCGTCAACCGGGTGGTCTCGGTCCCCAACCATCCCGCCTCGGACGACGAGATCGTCCGCCTCTACGAAAGCGCGATCACGCCGAAAACCCGGCTGCTCATGGTCTGCCACATGATCAACATCACCGGCCATATCCTGCCGGTCCGGAAGATCGTCGCGATGGCGCATGGCCACGGAGTCGAGGTGATGGTCGACGGCGCCCACGCCTTTGGCCAGCTCGACTTCAGCATCGGCGATTTCGGCGGCGCGGACTACTACGCCAGCAGTCTCCACAAATGGCTCGGCACGCCGCTCGGCGCCGGAATCCTCTATGTTCGGGGCGACCGGATTGCCCCGCTCTGGCAGCTCTATGGCGACATGGGCGCTCCCGACGACGACATCCGGAAGCTCAACCACACCGGCACCCATCCCGTCGCCACCGATCTGGCCATCATCGATGCCATCCGCTTCCACGAGGCGATCGGGATCCAGCGCAAACAGGCTCGGCTCCGCTATCTCCAGCACTACTGGACCGACCAGGTCCGGAACCACCCCAACATCGTGCTCAACACGCCGGAAGCACCGGAGCGGTCGGGCGCCATCGCCAACGTCGGCGTGAAGGGCCATGCGCCGGGTGATCTCGCCAAGCTGCTGCTCGACAAGTACAAGATCTTCACCGTGGCGATCGACTATGCCGGGGTCCAAGGCGTGCGGGTCACGCCGCAAGTGTTCACGACGACCAAGGAACTCGACCAGTTCGTCGCGGCGCTGAAAGACATCGCGGCCACCGCCTGATCAGGAGCATGGAATGAAAACTCGTCTGATCCTCGCAGTCGCGGCCGTGGCCGTCGCTGCTCCCGCTGCCGCGCAGTCAGTCCAGTACCGCTCGCCGGCGGGGATCGAGTACCGCTCCGAGCCGGACACCGGAGCCGTCGCCCGAGCCGAGAAGGCCCTGGCCGCCGATCCGAAGAACGTGGACAAGATCCTGACCCTGGGTCTCGCCCAGGCTGGAATCCGTCAGTACCGTGAGGCGATCGCGACCTTCACGAAGGGCCTCGCGATCGCGCCGAAGAACGCCCTGATGCTCCGCTGGCGCGGGCACCGGCACCTCTCGATTCGGGAGTTCGCCAAGGCGGAGGCCGATCTCGAAGCGGGGATCAAGCTGGATCCGACGATTTATGGGCTCTGGTATCACCTCGGGATCGTGCGGTTCATCAAGGGTGACTTTTCTGGCGCCGCGGCCGCGTTCGCCAAGGGGCAGCCGATCGCGCCGGACGCGGGTGAGCTCAAGGGTTCCACCGACTGGCTCTGGATGTCGCTGTCCCGCGCGGGCCGTGGGGCCGAGGCCAAGGCGATGCTGGACCGGCATCCCGACACGCTCAAGATCGAGAATGCGTATGCCCAGCGCCTCCGGCTCTACCGTGCCGAGATCGGACCCGACCAGGTGATGACCCCGGCCGACACCGCCGGTGTTCAGGTCGCGACGCTGGCTTTCGGGCTCGGCAACTGGAATCTGGTGAAGGGCGACACGGCCAAGTCCAAGGAGTGGTTCCGGAAGTCGGTCGCTGCGAGGGACGGATGGCCCGGCTTCGGGTTCATCGCGTCGGAGCGGGAGCTGGCCCGGCTCCACTGACGCCGTTCGGTCTACCGTTTTCCGAAAAGCCGCCCCAGGAATCCCTTCGAGCCGCTCTCAGCGCGGGACGGAGCGGTGCCCAGGTCGGCGACGAACTGGTCGATGGCCGGCTGGCGCTGGTCCGGGCTCTTGGCGAGGGCTTTGAGGATGGCCGCATCGATCGCCGGCCCGATGCCCGGTCGATGGCGGCTGGGCGCCTCGGGCGTTACGGCCATGTGGGCCTGGAGCAGCTGCACCACCGTCGTGCCTACGAACGGCGGCCGGCCGGTCAGCATCTCGTAGACCACGCAGGCAAAGCTGTAGATGTCGGCCCGGAGATCGACGTCCGTGGCCCCGGTGATCTGCTCGGGGCTCATATAGGTCGGCGTGCCGAGGGGCATGCCCAACCCGGTCAAATTGCTGTCGCTCCCGACGGCCCGCGCCAGGCCGAAGTCAACGATCATCGCCCGCCCGCCGGAGATCATGATGTTCTCGGGCTTCAGATCGCGGTGGACGATCCCCTTGGTGTGGGCGTACGCCAATGCCGCCCCGGCCTGGCCGGCCAGCCGGAGCGTGTCATCGATCGAGGGAAGCCCCTGGGTGCGGAGCCGCTCGCGGATGGTCTCGCCGTCTACCACCGGCATCACATACCAGCAAAGGCCGTCGCCGGAACCGGAGTCGAGAACGGGGACGATGCTGGGATGATCGAGATCCTTGGCGAAGGCCACCTCGCGGAGAAACCGCTCGGCGTTGGTGGCCGTGGCGAGCTCGGGCGGCAGCAGCTTTACCGCGACCGGCCGGTCGGCCTTGAGATCGTGCGCCAAGTAGACCCGGGCCATCGAGCCCCGGCCCAGTTCCTTCTCGATCCGGTACGAGTCCTTGAGGTGTTCGGTCAGCTGCGCCTGCAGCTTGGCCGGGGCTCCGCCGGTCACTGGAGCAACACGTCCTGAGCCATGGTGCCGGACACCCGCACCAGCGTCTCACGAAGCGAGGGAGGTGGCAGTTTCTTCTTGCACTTGACCCAATAACGAAGTCCGACGAGGTCGTCGGCTTGCGGTGCCTCGCCCTCGAAACGCCACTGTTTGGTGTCCTGGGCGAGTGCTGTCTCAATCGTGCGGCGGAGGTCGGGCAGCAGGCCGGCGCCGGCCGCGATCACCACGATGGTCGCCTCCCGGCCTTCGGCCACGGAGTCCGGGAAGAGATCCTTGGTGAGGCTCTGGTTCCGCTTCATGGCCTGTTCGGCCAGGGACTTGAGCTGATCCGGCGTCATCGACTGGAGCAACTGCTGGTCGAGCTGGGTCACGTAGTCGCCCGTCTTCCGGTCGGCCGTCATTCCCTTGGCCAGCGTGAGGCGCTTTCGGATGATTCCGGCGGCGAGGGGGGCCGGGGCTCGGGCAAAGTCGGTCGCCCACAATATCAGGGCCAGGAAATTGAAAAAGACCGAAATCGCAAAGGCCATCGAGTAGGTACGGGTACCGACCGCGAGCCCGAGCGCGATGGCCACGAAGACGTAGACCGCGTCCTTGGTATCCTGGAGCCGGTGGCGGAAGGCCACGGCGCCGACGATGCCGCCCAGCGAAAAGCCCAGCGCGACGCTGTGCTTGACCAGCACCACGACGACCGAAACGACCACCGGGAGAAACACGAGGGTCTGGGCCAGCGACTGCTGGAAGCCCTTCTTCTGGCGGGCGAACGTGTAGACCCAGATGACCGGAAGGACCAGCAGGAGCGACCAGCTCATGGTCAGGATCGCACCGACCGCGGACCAGAACGAGTTGTCGGCGGACGGTTCAATCCCACTGTCCAGCGCAGCGCTCGTGGCGGCTTCTTTCGGCACCTGGAGCATGTGGTCCGCGATCCAGGGATTGATCGAGATCAACACCCAGAACAGGGCCGCAAGGCCGAAGTAATAGGCCGCGAGGCGCCCAACCGGGCGCCAGAGTTGCTCGACGATGCCGAGTCGTGAAGTGGAGTCAGTCATTTGACGATCAAGATACGGCGCGGGACCGGGTTAGGGCAGTACCCGCGCCGTCCCCTCCGGTCAGATCTTGGCCAGGCTGCCGACCTCGGCCGCCAGCCGGTGCGCTTTGGCCGCATCGGACGAGCTGGTTGCCTCGCCGTGGAGCTGCTGGGACAGTTGCCGCAACGCATCGCTCCGCGCCGATCCCGCCAGCGACTCGGCCCGCGCCAGTTCCTTCCGCACCGACTCGATCCGGCTCGCCGAAAGGCCCTTCGACCGCGCCAACTGGTCCACGTACGCACGGGCTACGACGAAGCTGGTCGGCCAGATCAGCTTGGGCTGGTTCTGGGTGTTGAAGAAATCGAACCGCACCAGCCTGGCCGCGTCGATCTCGTTCCGCGAAATCATCGCGCTCGGCGCGAGCTCCAAGACGTCGAGTCCGCGGGAAATCTCGGAGCTGTACATGTAGCCGTTGTACCAGTACACCGACCAGGACCCGCCGTTCACAAGCTGGGTCGCGTCCATCGGCCCGCGGTCGAAGTAGGCGATTTCGGTTGGATGCGAGGCATCGGTCCAGTCGAACACCGAGATGCCGCCCTGATACCAGGCCTGGACCATCACGTCGCGCCCGGGGATTGGGATCAGCGAGCCGTTGTGGGCCACGCAATTCTCGAACGCCGTCTGCGGGGCCGGGAGCTTGTAGTAACTCTTGAAGTCCATCTTGCCGTCGATCAGCGTGAAGATCGCGTCGGCGCCCCACTCGGGCTTGTCGGTGGTCCGGCACCGCGGAGCCGACCCGCCCCCCCATTCGTCCGAAAAGAGAATCTTGGTGCCGTCGTTGTTGAAAGTGGCCGAGTGCCAGAAGGAGAAGTTCGAGTCGGCGACGGCCCCGATTCGTTTCGGATTAGCCGGATCACGGATGTCGAGCAGGAGCCCGTATCCGCCGCAGGCCCCGCCCGCGAGGCCGATCGCCGGGTAGACCGTGATGTCGTGGCACTGAGTCGGGCCGCCCCGGCCGACTGGGGGTCGAGGCGCCGGAGCGTCGGCCGGCCGCGGCCGGGCGTCGGCCGGGTTTTCGGCGTGGCGTGCCACCGCCGTGAGATCGTTGAAGATCCTGGGGGAACTCACCACCCGGGCCGTCTGCGGGGCCGCCAGTGGCACCTTGATCACTTCGATCCGGAACAGCGCCGTGTTCGGGTCGTCCTCCATCGCCCCGCCCGAGCAGCCCGCCAGCTCGACCGACGACCGGACCGGGGCCGAGCCCGATACGTAGATGTAGACGTTGGCCTGATCGTTCGGATCGGTCACCAGGGTGTTGGTGTGGGAGCCGCGGCAGGTCTGCACGTTGGTGAGATATTTCGGATGCGCGATGTCCGAAATGTCGAAGATCCGGATCCCCCGCAGCCGCTCCTGGCTCACCGAGTCTGGCACGCCCTGGAGCCCGCAGTCGAGCCGGCCGCTGGTCGCCTCACCCGACACGAAGGCCAGATTCTTGTAGACCGAGATGTCGCTCTGCGATCCGGGGCAGACGAAGGCGCTCGCGATGGTCGGCCGGGCCGGGTTGCTGACGTCCCAGACCTGATAGCCGCTGTAGTTGCCCTGGATTACGTGGCTGCCGGAGAACGCCAAATCGGAGTTGGTGAGCCGCCGGTCGCCCGGCGTGCTCGGGTTCATGAAGCCCTTGGACGGGGGCGTCTTCGAGACCACCCGGATGTTCCAGGTCGCCTCGCCGGCGTCCATCCAGCCCGCCTTGAGCCCGATTCGCGGATCGGTGCCCAGCACCGGCGCGGCGCCCGGCGAGAAATTGGACGATTTGGCGCAACCGGCCGCGACCAACGCGCCGATCGCCAACAAGGGAGCGGAGCGACGGAACAACGAGGGCGAGGTCACTGGGGATTCTCCTGGGGGAACGGTGGAGGTCATCGCGGAGCCGGCGTGCCGCCCCGCGCCTCGAGCATCAACTGCATCCGGGCGATTTCGGTGGACTGATCGGCGCTGACGTCGGCGGCGAACTTGAAGATCGTGTCGTCCTGGGCGGCACCGCGGGCATTCATCAACTGGTCCACCATGGTCAGGGCGCCCTCGTGGTGCTGGATCATGAAGGTGAGGAAGATCCGGTCGAACTCGGGCCCTCGAGCCTGGTCGAGCTCTGCCAACTGCTCCGGAGTGAGCATCCCCGGCATCATCATGTTGTGGTCCATGCCGGGCATCTGATGGCCGCCGGAGCCATCGGCATTGGGGACGGGTTCCCGCCGGGTTCGAAGCCAGCCCTGCATCAGCCCGATCTCGTCCCGCTGTCCGACCACGATCCGTTCACAAAGCGTCCGGAGTGACCCGCTCGCGTCGTGGCTCGGTGCCCATCCCGCGATCAGCACCGCTTGGGCGTGATGGCCGATCATGCCCGACATGAAATAGACGTCGGCCGCGGTGTAGGGTGGGCGACCGCTGTCGGCGCGAGCCACTTCCGCGGGCGAAAGTATTCGGGGACGAGCAGTTTGGGGTTGCCCGCCGCCGCTGCAGGACGCCAAGGCGAGAACCACAGGGAGGATCACCGCGACTCTGCGCGGGAACGATCCGGTCATCTTCGTGATCTCCAAAACCCGCGGCGTAGGGCCGCTGCTATGAATGTCATCGATAGTACGCTATACGCCGGGCCTTGGTAAGTCGTTGGGAGCCGCCATCGGCCGGGCCGCAAGGCCGGCGAGCCGGTTCAAGACCGGCCGCATCGCCTCCAGCGACGGCGTGAACAGCGACGGCTGGTCCGGGTCGGCAAACACCACCGCAAAGTCGTCCGGCCTGAACGCCCGGACCAGGCGCGTCGCGAAACTGTCGCGCAACACTCGGGTGTAGTGATCGACGTCGTAGTCTCGCCGGTCCGCCGCGTCGCCGAGGTCGTTCACCACGGCTGCACCTCCACCCCGGGTCCGGTAGACCCGGACCTTTTCACCCACTCGCCACTTGGGCCGGCCCGCCGCGAGCATCGCTTCGTACGAGAGTTCCCGCCGGACCGCCCGGCTGCTCTGGTATGCTGCCGGCGATTTGGTGAGCCGTACCCGCGACGCGACCTCGTGGGTCGAAAGATCCCGCCGCCGAAGGGCGCCGATGGTGTCGAGATAGGCCTCGCGCACGCCGGCCACATCGCCGCGGAGCAGCCGCCCGATGGCCCGGCGGAGAAACGCTTCACCAAACGGCTCGGCCCGGCTCGACCGGAACGCCACGCCGCGGAGCACCAGGGTGCCGTCGTCCTTGAGCAGGGCGTAGTTCTTTGGCTCGTGTGACAGCATCGCCGGATACCGCCCCTCGAACTCGAGTTGAACCAACGCCGGCAGGAGCCCTCCCACCTCCGCTACCACCCGGCGCTCGTCCGTTTCGCTCCACGATTCGGGTACCGCGAAGTAGACCCCATCGGTGTCCGCCTCGAGCAGCGTTACCCCGCGGGCTGCCAACTCGCGGCACATCAACTCGAGGGTTTCACGGCCCCGCCGGGTTACCTCGTTGGCGGCGTGCACATCGGCAAACCGGGTGAGACCCTCCCCCGCGGCCAGGTACCCGTAGGCGGAGTTGACCACCAGCTTCATCGCCGCCGACATCGCTTCATGGGTGTGCCGCTCGGCGGATCCCGGCGGCGCGGCCTTGGCGCTGGCCTTGGCCGCGAGTCGCCGCTCGACCAGCCGGTCCACCAGCGCGAGTAGCGCGCCGAGCCGGTCCCGCTTGGGCCCGATCCGGTAGGCCCGCATCAGTGAGGGATACAGGCTGGCGACGTCGGCCTTCACCACCCGGTGCACCACCCCCGTGGCGAAGAGGTGGAGCGCCGCGCCACTGTGAACGGTGCCGTCCCCGGGCTGGTGCGCCGGCAGCGCGGCCCCCGCTCGCAGGTAGGCCCGCACCAGCAGCGGGTCGATCACGCCCGTGGCGGGACCCGCATCCGCCAGCCTTTCGTACCGCCGCGGTGCCATCTTCGCCAGAGCGAACGCCGCGCCGCCCAGGAGCCGGGCCACTCCGGCGACTTCCTCGACGTCGGATGTTGCGTAGCGCCGGATTCGCTCCGGGTCATCCCGGTACACCTGATGGATGAGATGTCCCGGTACCAGCTCCCGGTCCGGTTTGGCGAGGCCGAGATGCCGGGCCACGGCCTTGAGACCATGACCGGGGAGCTCGCGGGAGACGAAGTCATACTGCCGGACCGCGTCGAGCGTGTCGATCAATTCCCGCCCTGGGACCACGAACCGGACTTGGCGCCGGCGGCCCGCCCGCTGGCGAAGGCCGAGATGTGGCAGTCGGCCCAGGCCAAGCGGCACGCCCAGCTTCCTGGCCCGCCGGTCGAGGAAGGGGAGATCGAATCCCTGGAGATTGTGGTTCTCGATCACGTCCGGGTCCGCCGCCGCCACCACCTCGATGAGCCTGCGGATCAGGTCGGCCTCGGCCTGGTCGCCTCGGCCACTGGCCTCCAGCACCTCGGTGGCGCCGGACGGATGCCCCACCGCCACCATGAACATCCGGGCCCGCTCAGGGTCGAGGCCGGTGGTTTCGAGGTCGAACTGGAGCCGGCGGAGTTGATCGAAGGTGAGGTCGCGGAAGTAAGTCCGGCCCGTGCTCACGAGGTATTGCTCTTCCGGCGGGAGGGCCAGGACGGACTCGTCTCCCAGCTCGCGCAGGTGCGTCACCTCGCGACCGAGCCGCCGCGAGGCGCCGTGGAGCACGGCGGATGCGAGCTCCTTGGAGTTGGCGGCACTGACGAGGAACCGGAGAGCGCCGGGGCCCTCGAGCTCGCGAAATGTGACCCGGGCGGTCGAGCCGTCGGGGCCAAGATCGGAACCCAGGTGACTGAGGTCGTCGATCCGGTCGAGCAGAATCCAGGGGCTGAAACGGGACTCTTCGCGCACCAGCTCACCGGTTGCCCCGGCCCGCCGCCAGACGATGGCCCGCCCGTTAGGCTCGGCCCAGACCGACACGATGCCGGGGGTCGGGTCCCAGCCCCACAGCCATTCGTCCTCGATCATTCTCTCGACAACAGGGCGGGCGGATGACCG